>DATBBD010000366.1:0-7588 GCA_036271175.1 Polyangiaceae bacterium
ACGCGTTCAAGAAGGCGTTTCCGGACGACGCCAACGCCGTCAGTGCGAAGAACACGACGCTCGCGCTCGCCGTGTTCACGCGTCAGCTCGTTACGCCCTCGAAGTGGGATAAGTTCGTCGCCGGAGACGCGACGGCGCTCACCGATCCGGAAAAGCAGGGGTTCTTGAAGTTCGTCGATACCGGTTGCCCGACGTGCCACGTCGGGCCGCTCGTCGGCGGCACGATGTATCAGAAGCTCGGCAAAGAGAAGCCGTGGCCCAATCAGAAGGACAAGGGCCGGAGCGGCGTCACGAAGTCCGGATCCGACGACATGATGTTCAGGGTCGCGTCGCTGCGTAACATCGAGCACACCGGGCCTTACTTCCACGACGCTTCCGCGAAGGCCCTCGACGAAGCCGTGAAAGACATGGCGACGTATCAGCTCGCGAAGACGCTCTCCGACGACGACGCGAAGTCGATCGTCACCTGGCTCGATACGCTGAGCGCCGAAGTGTCGCCCGCGCTGTCGAAAGCGCCGACCTTGCCGCCGTCGACCGCGAAGACGCCGAAGCGCGTCTTGAAGTAGTCGAGAGCGACGTACGCCGACGCAGGCGTCGGCCGGGCGTGCGCGGCACGCGTCGTTCGCGACGCGTGCCCGGGCACGGGGCGGGCACGTGTCCGGGCCCACGACGCCTTTTTTGCGTTTCTGTCGGCAAAAACCCCGGTTTTCACGACGGCACGGCCGTTGCTGAAGGGACCCTCGTCGGCGACGCGAAGTCGGAAACTTCGCCCTTCCGCCGACGAGGAGAATCCCATGAATCGCATCGGCAAGCTTATCGGCAACCCTCTTTCTGGCATCGGACGCATCGCTCTCGGCGTGTGCGGCATCGCCTCCGTCGCGATGGCAACGGCCTGCAGTGGCGGCGGCAACGGCAGCAGCGACGAGCCAGGAGCGACGTCGGCGGACGCGGATCGCCTCGAAGCGACGATCGGTCCGAAGGGTGGTCAGCTCGTCGGACAGACCGGCAGCGCGCTCCAGGGGCTCTCCCTGGTGATCCCCGCGGGCGCACTCTCGGCAGACACGAAGATCTCCGTCGGGACCACGACGAGCAGCACGGCGCTCCCCGCGACGGCGGTCCAATGCGGCACGATGTACTCGATCGAGCCCGCCGGCCTCCAGCTCGCGGTGCCGGCGACCTTGACGGTACCCTTCGACGAGACCGCAGTGTCGGACCAAGACCGGTTCGACGACGAGGTGAAGGTGTGGGCCCTCGACGGCACGGCGTGGGGTCAGCGCGCGCAGACCGACAGCTCGGAAGGCCAAGTCACCATCGCGCTCGAGCAGCTCATGGACGTTGCGCCCGGCGTCACTCCCCCGGCGCCGGCGGACATCTATCACTTCAAGCTGACGGCGAACCCGAAGTTTGCCGGATGCCTCGCGCAGAACCCGAGCGATACGAAGAATCCGCCGATCCTGGCCGTGGACGTCGTGCGCGGCGACCAGAACGACGGCATGTTCCTCCGCGGCAGGAACATCAAGCCGGGTCTGCAATTCGATCTGTTCACCGTGCAGAACAGCTCGCTCCTCGCGAGCGGTCAGCCCGACCCGAATTTCCAGAACTTCGGGATGGCCTGGTATCAGAGTGACATCGAAGCGAACCAGGACGGGAAGTCGTACACGTCGATTCGCACCATCTTGCTCGACCAGATCTTCGGCTTCGACGCGGCGACGGGCCTCGCGCCCACGAACACGTTCAACGTCGGGTTCTGGTTCAACAATCCGAACGACGCGCAGAGCTGCGGGTTCGACGTCACGAAACCCACGCCGTTCAACGGCGAACACAGCGCCGGACCGCTTGCGATGATCTCCCTGCCCGACGCGACCAGCGGCCTCGGTCCGCTCTGCACGAAGGCGGATACGTCGGTCACGCCCGCCAAATGCGACCCTTGAGATAGTTACGTGGCGACGTCCCTCTCCCGACGCGCTGGTCACGGCGGCTCACGAAAGTGGACCGTCGTGTCGCCACTTCCGTCCCTCCTCGCGCATTCGCTCAGCTGGCGCGAAAAGCGGTATCGTGCGGAGGCGATGGCGCGGGACGACGAGACGCACGACGACAGCCAGCGGGTTCCGGACCTGCCGCTTCGCGCCGAACCCGGCGTCATCGTGCTGTTTTCGGCGGGTCGCCCGGCCATGTCCGCGTTCGAAGTCGGCGCGGGCCTCGAGATCGGTCGTGGCACACCGGACGGCATCCTCGAGGACGACGAGCGCGTCTCGCGACGACACGTCCGCATCACACGGCGCGGATCTTTCTGGCACGTCGAAGATCTCGGCAGCCGCAACGGCGTGTTCGTCGATGGGGTGAAACTCGACGGAAGCGGCGTGTTCGAGTCGCGGGTTCTGGTTCGAATCGGGCGGAGTCTCCTCTGGGTGTCCACCGACGTGCGCCCGTTTCTGGATCGGAAAACAACGGGCGAACCGTCCAGTGAGGTGGTCATGGGGGCGCTCCTCGCGCGCGCCTACGGCGAGATCGCCCTCGCCAGTCGTGCTGGCGACACTTTGTGCGTGGTCGGCGAGAGCGGCTCGGGTAAAGAGCTGGCCGCGCGCGCCTTCCACGAAGTGCGCTACGGCACCTCCGGCGCGGCGCCGTTCGTCGCCTTGAACTGCGCGGCCATTCCGGAGGGCCTCGCCGAGCGTCTGCTCTTCGGCGCCAAGAAGGGTGCCTATTCGGGCGCGGCGACCGACGCCGATGGATACATTCAGTCGGCGGATCAAGGCACGCTCTTTCTCGACGAGATCGCCGAGCTCGATCTGCTCGTGCAAGCGAAGCTCCTCCGCGTGCTCGAAACCCGCGAAGTGCTCCCGCTCGGCGCGTCGCGTCCGAAGAAGGTAACGGTCGCGATTTGTGTCGCGAGCCACAAGCGTCTTCGCGACGAGGTCGCCGCGAGTCGCTTCCGCGAAGACCTCTATTTTCGAGTCGGACGACCCGAGGTCACGCTCCCGCCGCTTCGCGATCGCCTCGACGAAATTCCGGAGTTCGTCGCGCGCGCGCTCGCCGCGGTCGATCGCGAGCTCGCGCCGTCGGTCGCCTTCGTCGAGGCCGTCGCGCTCCGGCCCTGGCCCGGGAACATTCGCGAGCTCCTGCGCGAAGTGCGGCGCGCGGGACATCGCGCGCTCGGCGCGGGCGCGACGGTCGTCGAAGCCGAACATCTCTCGGAAGAGGCCGGCGTTTCGCTCGGTTCATCGCCGCCGGGCAGCGACGCGAAGGCCGTCGCAGCGCGCCTTTCGGACGACGACATTCTTCGCGCCCTCGCCGAAAACGGCGGCAACGTCCGCGGCACGGCGCGCGCGCTCGGCATGCATCGAAACCAGCTGCGTCGCTGGCTCGACAAGCGCGGCGAAGGACAACAGGCGACCGGGGCTTCGACCTTGCCGCCGGAAGACGAGAGCTGAAAAAGCTAGGAGTAGAGCGAGGGCTAGAGTTTTGGGGGAGGGGTAAGGGGCAGCCGTACAACTTAGAGCGCGGGGGCGGCGGCGGCGGTGATTTCGGCTTCTTCGTTCGAGCCGGCGACCACGACGCGGAGGGCTCCGGTCGCGGATAGCTGGAGTGCGCCGAGTGGATTGACTTGCTCGACGCTCGGCGTCGATGACGAACTCCCGATGCACGCGCCCTGGAGCACCGGCGGCGTGGGCGGTGATTCGTCCGCGACGATCACGCCGACGTGGCCACAGCCCGACGTGCCTTCGTACAAGCCGGCGATGCTTCCGGAAGGAATGCGGCTCGCGGTGAACGTCTTCGGCAATTCGCCGAGCCGCGTGATGCTTCCGCTCACCGAATCTTGCCCCACGTCGCCCGACAGCGCGAACCCCGGCGTCGAACCGTCCGGAAGATCGATCGTCCCGTCGGGGTGCCGCGTCGTTGCGAACCACATCGTCATCGTCGGGTACGAAGTCGCCCCGCCACAAAAATAAAATCGTGCATGGCCGGCCGTCGCGACCACCGCGAGGCGCGCGTCGGTGCCCGCGACTTCGCCCGTGAACACCAGCGGTCGCGCCGGCGCCACTCCCGACGAGCCGCATCCGACCGCCGTTACAGCAAGAAAGAGCGCGAGCGTCGCCGTGCGAGTTCTCGGAATGGACATGAAAAAAGAGGAGCCTCGAGCAGGTTTGTCGGTCCGAATTTATGTGAAGTCTCTGACGCTTTCCGGCTACAGGTTCGTGTCCTGGCCGCGAATTCCGTTTCGGAATTCACGGCGCCGGCTTCGCCGACCTCGGCCTGCGGCCTCGCAGGCCACTATCTATTTTCTGGGGGCGCTTCGCGCCCCCGCCGGCTGCGCCAGCTCCCCCGAGCGAGCCGCTTCGCGCCTCGGCTAGCGTGGTGTCCTCGCGGACGCGCAGCGGGATTGTGGAACGCATTTCAAGGACACCATGCTAGCAAAACCCGGTCCAACGTCGTACGCGGGAAGGGCCCATGCGTGAGGGAGACGTCATCGCCGGGCGATATCGCATTCTCGCGCAAGCGGGCGCCGGCGGCATGGGGACGGTCTTCCAAGCCGCCGATATGAGGAGCGGAATCGACGTCGCGCTGAAGACGTTGCGCCCGGACGCGGCGTGGGGCGAGCGCACCGCGTCGCGCCTCCGTCGCGAAGCGGCCGCCTTGTCGGAGATCCGTCATTCGGGCGTCGTGCGATACGTCGATCACGGCGAAGCCGAGGGCGGACAGCCCTTCCTCGTGATGGAGTGGGTGGCAGGGGAAAATCTCGCTGAGCGACTCGAGCGCGCGCCGCTAACGCCGGCCGAGGCGCTCCGGCTCTCCGAGCGACTCGCGTCGGGCCTGGCCGCGTCTCACGCCGCGGATGTCGTGCATCGCGATCTGAAACCGAGCAACGTCATGCTCGCCGATCGCGATCTCGCGCGCCCGGTGATCGTCGATTTCGGGGTCGCGCGCCTCGCCGGTCCGAGCGATCTCACGGCGCAGGGAGCCAACGTCGGAACTCCCCGCTACATGGCGCCCGAACAGATCCGCAATGCGCGAACCGTGGACGGTCGCGCCGACGTGTTCGCGCTCGGGTGCATCCTGTTCGAAGCGTTGACGGGGCGACCGTGTTTCGAAGGCGACGACCCGGTCGGCATTCTGGCGCGCGTGCTCTTCGAGCCGCTCCCGGTGCCGACCCGCGTGCGTGCGAATTTACCGGCGCGCTTCGACGCGCTTCTCCATCGGTTGCTCGACCGCGACACCAGCGCGCGTCCGACGGCGGCTGTAGCGCGTGAGCTCGTCCAGTCCACGCTCGCGCGGCTCGAGGACGACCCCGGGAACCCGTCCGCGGCGATTTCGTCGAGTGCGGCGCGCCATTCGGCGACACTCGACGACTCGCGCTCGCTCGACGTCGAGGACGACGTCGAGCTCGTGCCGTCGCTCCGGCTCGGCGACAACGCGCTCGTCGTCGCCGCCGAGCGCGGGCTTCCGCGGACGCGCGGATCGTTCATCGGACGCTCCGACGAAGAGGGGCACGTCGTGTCGCTCCTTCGCACCGGGTGTCCGATCGTCGTCGTCTGGGGCGGCCCCGGAATCGGCAAGACGCGTCTCGCCCTCGAAGTCGTGAAGCACATCGCGCGCGAAGACCCGGCGCGGTGGGACGTCGTCGTCTTCGCCGACCTCGCCGCGGCGGAGGGCGCCGACGACATCGTGCGCCTGCTCGCGCGCGAAGCGGGCCTCACAGTGGAGTCGTCGTCGGCGCCGGAAATCGCCGTCGGCCGCGCCCTCGGTAAGCTCGGGCGCGCCCTCGTCATCGCCGATTCGATCGAGCACGTCGCGACGCCGCTCGCGACGACCTTGTCGGCGTTCGTGCGCGTCGCGCCGCTCCTTCAAGTGGTCGCCACCTCCCGGCGGCGGTGGGCTCCCCCCGGCGCGATCGGCGTGGAGCTCGGGCCCCTGTCCACCGCTGTTGTCGGAACCGAGCTCTCGCCCGCCGCGCAGTTGTTCGTCGAGCGCGCGCGAGAGTACTTGCCGGCCATCGACTCGGACCGGACCGGACCGGCCTCGACTTTGTCCGAGCGAGCGGAGCGGATCGCTCGAGCGCTCGACGGCGTGCCGCTCGCGCTCGAGCTGTCGGCGTCGAGCGTCCACGTGCTCGGGCTCGAGGGCGTCGTCGCGCGGACGGCGCCCGAATCGGTGTCGCCCGGGTCGGCGAAAGGGATGCTCGAGGGCCCGATGCGCGCGGCGCTCGACCAATCCTACCAATCGCTGACGCTCGCCGAGCGCGCGACGCTCGGACAATGCGCCGTCTTTCGCGGTGGCTTTTCGGCGGTCTCGGCGGAGGCGGTCGTGAACACGACGTCGGGCGAGCCGGTGCTGACCGTCCTTCAGTCGCTCCGCGACCACTCGCTGCTGAAATCGGACGCCGACGCGGCCGGTGAGGTCCGGCTCTCGATGTTCGCGGCCGTCCGCGAATACGCCTGGGAAAAACTCGACGCGGCGGAAGCGTCAGGGGCGCTCGCGCGGCACGCCGCCCACTTCGCGTCGTTCGACGCGAAGCGACCGGAACGCGAGGACGAACGCCTTACACGACTCGAGCGCGACGCCGAGAATCTCCTCGCCGCGGCCGAGTTCTCGCTTTCCGACGACGACGGCGCATCGCTCGCCGACGGTCTCCGCGCGCTGATCGCACTCGAGCCCGCCATCTATGCGCGCGGCGCGCTCGCCAGCTTCACGAGCCTGCTCGATCGCGCCATTCTCCGGCACGAAAAGCTCGCGGCTCGCGGTCAAAACGACGCGCTCGTCGCGGGCGTTCGTCAGATCCGCGCGCGCATGGACGCTCCGGCGCGCCGCATCGCCCGCGCCGAAGCGGATCTCGAACTCTGCCTCGATAACGCGCGCACGTCGGGCGATCGGGCCCGTGAAGGAACGGTCCTGCTCGATCTCGGCGTGGTTCGTCACCACGCCGGTGCGCTCGCCGAAGCGGGCGCGCGTTACGACGCCGCGCTCCCGCTACTCCGCGAATCGGGCGATCTCGTCGCCGAAGCGCGCTGTCTCGGCAATCGCGGCGCGCTCTGTCACGACGAAGGCGACCTGGCCGGGGCCGCGCGCTACTACCGAGAGGCCATCGTCGAGCTCGAAGAAGCCGGCGAGGCGCGTCACCGCGGTAATCTCGCGTCGAACCTGGCGGTGCTCGAGCAAGAGCTCGGCAAATTCGCGGAAGCGCGCGAGCTGTTCGAGCTGTCCATTGCGCTGCTCGAGCCGATCCGCGATTCGCGGCTCCTCGCCATCGCGCTCGGCAACCTCGGCGTGCTCGAGCTCGAAGTAGGTGCGTACGACGCGGCGCTCGCGCTTCACGAACGGAGCCGCGCGCTCCTTGCCGGCTCGGAAGATGCACGCTCGCAGGCGCTCTGCCTCGCCCGCGTGGGAGCGACGCTCGCGCTCCTCGGCAAATCGTCCGACGCCGAAATGCGGTTCGCTCGCGCCGATCGGCTCGCGGTTCGCGCCGACGCGACGGTCGTCGAAACCGTCGAGCTCGCGCGCGCGTTTCTTCACCTCGGCCGAGCGCGACGGACGCGGGCCGCGCGAAGCGACGCGGACCGGGTGCGGTTCGAATCGGCGCTCGACGCGGCGC
>DATBBD010000367.1:0-6991 GCA_036271175.1 Polyangiaceae bacterium
TCGGTGCTAACGTCGCGCGCATGATCATCGTGATGCGCGGGGACGTCACCGCCGACTCGGCGGCCGTCCAAGAAGTCGTGCGGGTCGCCGAGCGGTATCCCGGCGTGAAAACCCAGGTGCGGAGCATCGAGGGCGCGACGCGGAGCTTGACGGAAGTGTACCTGCTCGGGTCGACCGCGACGGTGCCGAGCGAACCCTTCGAGGAAATGACCGGCGTCGAGCGGGCGATCCGCATTCGCGCGAAGTACCGCGCCATCGGCCGACACGAAGGCGCCGCGGAAGCGATCGGGTTCGTCTACAACGGCGTCGAGTTCAGTCAAAACGCGTTCCATCTCATGCCCGGTCTCTGCGCCGTCGACACGCCGAAGAACGTCGAAGAGATGTTCCGCGCGCTGAAATCGTTCGGCATCCAGACCACGCGCGCCGGCGCGTACAAACCGCGCACGAGCCCGTACGAGTTCCAAGGCTATGGAAAGTCGTGTTTGCCGTACTTGTTCGAGTACGCGGGCAAATACGACATCCGCGTGATCGCGATGGAGGTCACGCACGAGTCGCACGTGCTCGAGATCCTCGACGCGCTCGAGATGAGCGGCCAAGCGACGGGCGTCATGCTCCAGATCGGCACGCGGAACGCGCAAAATTTCGAGCTCCTCAAGATGGTCGGGCAGCAAGAAAAGCTTCCGGTGCTCTTCAAGCGCGGCATGGGCATCACGCTCGACGAATCGCTCAACGCCTGCGAGTACATCGCCTCGAGCGGCAACCACCGCATCGTCTTCTGCCTCCGCGGCATGAAGACGAATCTCGGCGATCCGCACCGCAACTTCGTCGACTTCGCGCAAGTCCCGGTGCTCCGCCGGCTCACTCGCCTGCCTGTTTGCGTCGATCCGTCGCACTCGGTCGGCAAGCGCTTCGTCGGCGACGACGGCCTGCTCGACATTCACCACGTCGCCGCGCAAGGCGTCATCGCCGGCGCCAACGGCGTCCTGGTCGACTTCCATCCGCACCCCGAAGAAGCGCTCTGCGACGGACCGCAGGCGCTCTTGCTCAGCGAGCTCGAACACTTCGTTCGCGACATGGAGCTCGTGCGCAAGGCCTACGTCGACCGCGCCGAGCTCGCGCGACGACTGCTTCCCGGCGCCGCGAGCTGAATCCGAAAACGCGGGGGGTCCAGGCGCGCGCGTAAGGCGGTTGGCGATCGGGAGGGGCGATCGGGAAGGGCGGTCGCCGACTCCGCAGCAATCGAGCTGGGGTGTTGGTGCGAATTTGAAGCGCGTTCGCTGTGTCAGAGCGCGGCGCGAAACGCTGCCAGGCCGTCTCGGTCGAGCGCGCCGCCGCGAAAGACGACGCGGCCGTGCCGATCGACGACCAACGTCGCGGGGACGTTGCGTTCGCCGAGGGCGTCGGCGAGGGCAAAGTGTTCGTCGACGAGCTGCGCGTACGCGAGCGGGTGATTCGCGGCGAAGGCTCGGACGGCTTCGCGCGTGTCGCCTACCGCGACGCCCACGACCAATGCGTCGGGGCGCGACCGTGCCTCGGACGAAATGCGATTCAGTGCGCCCATTTCTTTCACGCACGCGTCGCACCAGGTTGCCCAAAAGCTGACGAGCGCGGTCCGACCATGCAGGTAGTCGGGCAAATCCGTCGAAGCACCATCGAGCGTCGCGAGCGGCGCGGGCGGAATCGTGGACGCGGCGCCGCTCGCCGGGGACTCGGGCAACGTCGAAGTGCACCCGAGCGCGCCGCACGCCGCGGCAAAAATCAGAAGTGGTAACCGGTTTCCCATGTAAGCACGTTCACTTGAAGGTCGTTGCTGCGGAAGTATCGCTCGTAGCCGGCCTCGAAGTGGAGGCTCTTCGTCCGAGCGTCGAGCGGCACGTCGACGACGACTCTGCCACCGATCGTGTCGGCGTCGAGCGGCGCGAGGTCGCTGTCGGCGGTGCGGTATTCCGCGGTCGTCGGCGCGAGCGTCGTGAAAAAGTCGGCGCCCGTCTGGTGGTGAAAGCGATAGAGACCGGACACGTAGAGAAACGGCGCGATCCGTTGCATCAGCTCGCCCTCGATGGAGTGCGCGGTGATCCCCCAATCGTCGTGGTAGAGGCGGTAGTAGAGGTGGAGCCCGCCGTTCCACGGCAAAAACTGCGACACCCGCGCGACGGCTGCGTGACGAACGCGCTCGGTCGGCAATTGCTCGGCGCCGCGCTTGCCATTCGCGAGCGGCACGCTGTTCCAGGTGTTCCCGAGCTCGCCCTTTTGAACGGAGAGCCCGTAGTTGACGGCCACCGCGGTCGTCTCGGTGAGGATCTGCGTGACGCCGAAGCTCCCTGTCGTGGTCGAGCGTTGCGTGCGCCCGTGGCGAAACCCGAGGATGTCGAATTGATCGAACCAGTCGAACACCGCGAGGAGCGACTCGGACAACGTCGCGTCGCCGTCGGCGATGGTCTGCGTCGCGGAGAGCGAGCCGCTCCAAGAGCGAAGCGGCTCTTCGAGATGAACCGCGCTCCGCACCGAAACGTCGGTGGTCGCCGTCGTTTTGTAGGTCGCCGTCCAGTCGATCGCGCCGGCCTCGTTGTAACGAGAGGCGTGACTGAGCACGTCCGGCTTTTTTCGATACTTGTCGAGGGCGTCCGCGGACGCCGCCGTGACGATATCCACGGGAATGACGACCCGATGAGTCAGGCGATCGCCCTGGGTCGCGACGATCTCCGTGATGGGCTCCAGAATCGTCGTGCGCTCGGACCCAGGACCGAGGAGCGGCCCGGCCTGCGATTGATAGCCGTAGCCGGATTGGTCGAACGCCGTGATGCGCGTGGTGACCGACTCCAGCTTGAGCCGGTCGCTCGGCGGTCCGAAGATCTCCGAGTCGCTGAACGACGCTGCCGGGCTGGCGTTTTTCGCCGTCTCGTCGGCTTGCGCGCGCGCGGACGACGAACCGATACACGACGACGCCACGCACGCGAGCAGCGCGACCCCCGCTCGGACGGCGCGCTTCATTGACAGCCGCAGCCGCCGCCCGCGGTGGTGCCGTCGCCGCCGGAAGCCCCTTCGCGAGCATCGTAGAGCTTCTGATGGCGAGCAGCGTCGAGCGGCCGCGGGCCGATGCTCATCATCGGATCGGCGAAGCGCGCGCGCCGGTTCTGCGACACGGTCGCACAAGCGGGCAGACCCGAGAGCGCGATCAGGAACGCGAGCGCGGTCTTCACCAGAGCGTCCCTCCGACGTCGAGCCCGACCGTGCCCGCGCCGACGCTCGGCGCGATCGTCACGGAGTGCATCCGCTTCCGCACGAACGTCGCGTCGACGATACCCACGACGGACGAGAAGAGGCCCACGCCGAAAGACCCCCAAAGCGCGCGCTGCTTCGGGAGCTGGCCGTTCATGATGGCGTTCGGGAACACGGCGATCAGCGTTCCCGACGTGAGCGCGGCCGCGGTGGGCACGGTCGCGAACAGCGCGCCGCGCGTCCACTCGCCGGTGACGGCGTGCGCCGCCAGAGGCGCGAGCGCGAACCCGGACTGAATGGTGAGCCACCCGGCGTTCTGGTCCGCACGGCTTCGCGAGTTCGCCGTGAGGACCACGCCGCCGAGACCAAACCCGACGAGAAACACCGACGCTCCGGTGATGAACGCCAGTGCGGGATCGGGCTCGTGAGGCGGGGGCCCGTCGGACTCCTGGGCGTGCGCAGCAGGGACCGACAGCGTCATCGCCGCACACGCGGCTAGAGAGCGGAAGCGCCGCACGGGGGGGAGACTAGGGCACGACTTGCACACCGTCGAGGCCCCGAAAACCGGGGAAACGCCGCTTCGGGGCGCCGCCGACCGCCACCTCCGTTCCGCGGCGCAAACGGCCGGCGGGGAAGATCGGTTTGACATCCGTCAGCGTGAATAGAAATCTTTAGGTTGAAATATGGGCAAGCTGAGCTCAGCGATCGTGCAGCGCCGGCTCGCGTCGCTCCGGGACGTGGAAGAAGCTCTCGCCCGCCAGGTGCTTTACGGCGGCGACCTCGCGACGAACCTGCTCGAACAATCGCCGACGGTTAGCGAACAATCGCTCTCGGATCTGCTCGCCGAGACCCAAGGTCTTCCCGCCGCACCGTTCGGAGAAATTCCGAGTGCGCTTCCCGGTGCGCTTCAGCTCGTTCCCGGCGACGTCGCTCTCCGACACGGGATCTATCCGCTCGAACAAGGTGAAGGCACGCTCATCGTCGCCGTCAGCGAGGCGCTGAAACCCGACGTCGAGCAAGACCTCGGTTTCGGTCTCGGGGTGAGCATCGTCCAGCGCGTCGCGCCGCTCGTCCGGATCCGTCAGGCGATCAGCCGCGACTACGGCTTGCCGCTCGACCGCCGCAGTCAACGCGTGCTCGCGAAAATCGAAGGACGCCCCGATCCGAATCCGAGTCTGATGCCGGCGCCGTTGTCGTCGTCGTCGGACATCACGTCGCTCCCTCGCCCTCCGTCGATTCCGCCGCTCGGGCTTCCGCTCCCGACGGACATGACGCCGCTCTACGCCGAGACGGCGGAAGCGCCGCGCGCCGCGCGAGCGACGACGCACACCGAACCCAGCCCGGCGATGGACCCCGCCGTCGACGAAATCCACTCCGTCTCGTCGATGGAGGAGACGTCGATCCACGACCTGGTCACCGCGCGAGCGCCGAACGTCGCCATACCGCCGGACGTCGTGATCACCGAGGCGCCGTCGAGCCGGTCGCTCAAAGCCGCCGGAGATTTCGCGGCGTGGAACGAGCGCAGCAAGGGGCCGACCGGGAGACGCAGTCGCCGCCGCGGCCCGTACACGTCCCAGGCCGCCGAGCGAGATATCTTGGCCGCCGAGGTGCGAGACGACGTGCTCGTCGCGTTCTTCGATTTTTGCTCGCAGTACTTCGAGTACTCGGCGCTCTTCGCCATTCATGGCGACCTCGCCGAAGGGCGGGACGCCGCGGGTCCCGGGGCCGATCGCAGCGACGTCATGGGCATCGGCGTGCCGCTCGATCTCCCCGGCGCCCTCGCCTCGGTGCGCGACACCAACCAGTGGACCTTCGCGACCCTCACCGGGAGCGGCATCGACGAACAGCTCGCGAAAGATCTGCGGCGAACGTCGGGCAAGCGCGCGCTGGTCCTTCCGGTCGTCGTGCGCCGCCGCGCCGTGCTCATCTTCTACGGCGATGACGGCGAGAACGACGTCGACCTCTCGGAGATCGGCGACGTCCTCGCATTCGCGCCGCTGGCAGCGACGGCGCTCGAGAACGTCATCCTGCGAAAGAAGGGCATCACTCGCGACGACTCGAAGACCGCGTCGCGCGCGCCGATGCGAAGCTCGTCCCGGGCGTCGCGCGAAGACCGCGCCGAGGCGCTCGCGCACGCACTCGAGACGCAGCTCCGCCCCTCTTCGGTCCCGCCCGCGCCGCCGATCTCTCGACGCGTGACCGTGCCGGGCATGGCCGCGGTGCAGTACGAGTCGCCGCTGGTGAACGCGCCCGAACCCGAGGTTCACGAGGTCGCGATCCCGCTCGACGTTCTGAAGAAAAAATCGCCGCCTGTGCTCCCGGACGAGAGCCCCGATCTGACCGTCGGACTGGTCGAAGCCGGGGTCGATTGGCCGACGGACGCGGCGCGAGCGAGCGAGCGCCCGGAGTCGCAGGTCGTGGTCGCGATCCAGGTGCCGCAGAAGCGACACAGCTCGTCGGAGCTCCGGCTCCCGACGGTGATCTTGAACCTCGACGACGACGCGGAAGGGCTGGCCCGCCGCCTCGCCGCGGGAGACGAGAGCGTGCTCGAGCGACTGACTGCGATGGGCGCTCGCGCCGCCGCGGTGCTCGTCGCCAAATTTCCGGGTCCCGTGAAGTCCGACTCGAACGAGCTCGGCGCGTTTCCGCTGGCGTCGCAACAAGGTCCGGTGCTCCGCGCTCTGGCCCGCATCGGCGGCCCCGCCGTCCCGTTCATCGCCGTGCGAAGCAACGACGCGGACGCCGAGGTGCGCGCCTGGGCGACTCGCCTGCTCGGCGAAATTCCGACGATCGAGGCGGCGCAAGCCGTCGCGAGGCGAGTCATCGACGCTTACCCCGACGTGCGGCGCGCCGCCCTCGAGGCGGGCCGGCTATTGCAAGCTCACGAGGACGCGAAAAATACGCTCGTCGATCGCATCGGAATCGCCGCGGAAGACAAGGCGCTCTCCGTCGAGTCCCGCCACGAGGCGCTCGAAGCGCTCGCGTATTTCCGCGAACCGCGCTCGGTGTACCGGCTCGCGCGGCTCGCGACGGAGCCCGACGAGATCGGAAAATCCGCGCAGTGGGCGCTCGGCGTGATCACGCGGCAGACCTTCGGCGACGACGGCGCGGCGTGGGAAGCGTGGTGGAGCGACAATCGCGATCGTCATCGCATCGAGTGGCTCATCGACGCGCTCATGCACGAAGACGTCGAAGTTCGACGCGCCGCGGGCGAAGAGCTGAAGACCCTGACGAAAGAGTATTTCGGCTATTACGACGACCTCACCAAGGGCGAGCGCGCCAAGGCACAGAAGCGCTATCGTCAATGGTGGGAGACGGTCGGCAAAGGTCGCTTTTCGAAATAGCTCGAGTGGGCGCCCCACTGGATCGCTTGCCATCGGAAGGCGCGCTCGGTATGGACGATGTCCTTCCGATGGATCGCCCCGAAGTCGAAACCGCGATTCTGGCCGCCAACGTGGCCCTCAGCGGCCGCAGGCGGCGCGAAGCCTCGAGCTTCGCGTCCATCGAGCTTCGCACCGAGCAACCCTCGAACGATCGCTGGGAAATCGTCGTGGGCGCCGTCGTCGGCTGCGTCGCGGTAGCGCTCGTCGTCGCGGCTTGGGTTTACTAGGGCGCGCGGTAGAGCCAAGAGCTAAGGAGCCCGGTCGAAATAAGCGATCCCGGAATGGAAATAAGCTCGCGGGGTTAGCGGTTCGTCGTCCAGCATGCATGACGTGTCTGGAATCCGGACGAAGTACGAGCAACTTCGAGGCGTGATGGACGAGCGCGTCAC
>DATBBD010000368.1:0-2812 GCA_036271175.1 Polyangiaceae bacterium
GCAGGCGCGTCGAGCCCCCGACGAGGACGACCTGGTCGAACGCGTTCGGCTCGAGGCGCGCCACGCCGAGCGCGTCGCGGCAGACTTCGAACGTGCTGTCGACGATGGGCGCGGCCAGCGCTTCGAGCTCCGCTCGCGTCATCGAGAAGGGGAGGTTCACCTGCTTTTTTCCGGCGCGTCCCACGTCGAGCACTTCGACCGAGGTGCGGTCGGCGGTCGTCAGGTTCACCTTCACGGTTTCGGCGTAGTAGCGGAGCCGCTCGAAGACCTGGGCGTTCGCCCGCGCGTCGATGCCGAGTTTCTTCTGGCACACTTCCACCATCCGATCGGCGATGGCGAGATCGATGTCGTCGCCGCCGAGAAACGTGTCGCCCGCCGTCGCCAGGACTTCGAACACGTTCCCCGAAAGGTCGAGCAGGGTGACATCGAAGGTGCCCCCCCCAAAATCGTAAATGACGATTCGTTCGCCCTTGCTCCGCCCGTATCCGTACGCGAGCGCGGCCGCGGTGGGCTCGTTCAAGATACGAAGCACCTCGAGCCCGGCGACACGTCCGGCCACCTTGGTAGCCGCACGCTGAAGGTCGTTGAAGTTCGCGGGAACGGTGATCACCGCGCGCTCGACCTCGACGCCGAGCGCCTTTTCGGCGATGGCCCGCGCGTGACGGAGCACGAACGCGCTCACTTCCGGCAAAGTGAACGTCTCGCCGCGCGCGACGACGAGCGCGGCTTGCCCCGGACCCTCCCGCATTTCGAAGGGGAAGCGGGTTCGCGCTTTCTCGACTTCTTCCGAGCCCCAGCTTCGCCCGATGAGTCGCTTGATCGAATAAATGGTGTTCGCGGCATCGACGGTGCGCCGCTCTTTCGCGGGCCGGCCGACCAACACCGTGCCCGACGCGTCGAACGAGACGACGGAGGGGATCAAATATTGGCCTTCTGCGTCGCGAACCGCGGCGGCTTGCCCGGCGCGCACGATACCGACGACGGTGTTCGTCGTGCCGAGATCGATCCCTACGATGGACACGGTGCAGCTCCCCCCATTCGAATCCCGCGAGCGCGAGACGTCACGACGCCCTCCGTTCGATGCGCTCGACGGCGTCGTCGTACCAGCGCTCGACCGATCGCCGGAAGGGCCACATCCACCCGTAGTCCGGCCCGGTGAATCGCGTCACGATGCCGTCTCGAAGCGCCGCGCTCTTCACGGCGGCGATCCCGTAGTGCTCGGCCGTCGCGCGGAGCGTCTCTTCGTACGCTTCCCACTCGAGGCGTGCTCGGCCATACGCGAGGCCGAGGGGGAAAAACGGAACGAGATACAGGAACGCCATGAGGCCGAACCCAAAGCGGCGGCTCTGGCGTAAGTGAACGCGCTCATGGCGGAGGAGAATGACACGGTCGGCGTCGGTCATGCGGTCCCACGATGGAGGGACGTAAAGGGTGCTCCCCATCACCGTGTGGTAGCGAGTGAGGTAAGAGCGCTGGCCCCCCGCGGTCACGATGCGGAGCGCGACGTCGACGACCCGCGAAAAGCGGTCCCCCGCTTTCGGGACGATGCGAAATCGAGGAAACTCGTCGAGGATTTCCGCGAGCAGACCTCGAAAGAGGGGAAGATCGTCGGGCGGGTTCGCGGCGCGGGCCAAGGCTCATCCGCCGAGGGCGAGTCCGACGGCGACGACCCTCCCGTTCGCAAGGTCAGAACCGGTGACCGCCTTCTTCCCTTCGAGTTGTCCCTTGACGATCTCGACGAGCCCGTCGCCGGCCTGGACGAGGACGCCCCCGCGGTCGGCCTGGACGACGGTGCCCGGGGCGTGAGTCCGTGTTCCCGAAGGACCCCGCCGCGCGACGAGGAGCTTCAACGTGCGGCCGCCGACGGTGGTGGTCGCGCCGGGCCGCGGCGCGAGCCCGCGCACGAGATCGACGACCGCGCGCGCTGTTGCGTCCCACGTGATGCGGCCGTGCTCGCGAGTCAGCGGGGGCGCGAACGTCGCCGCGTCGTTATTCTGGGGCACGGCGTGGACGATGCCGGCGACCGCCTCGGGTAGATCGAGTTCGACGACCTCCGCGGCGAGTTCGGAAAGGCGCGCGCCCAAGGTCGCCGCGTCGTCGTCCGGCCCGAGCGGCGTTTTTCGTACCGAAAAGACGGGGCCGGTATCGAGCCCTTCGTCCATTTGCATCAGCGAGATCCCGGTTTCGGTCTCGCCGCGGATGATCGCCCACTGAATGGGGGCGGCGCCGCGGTAGCGCGGGAGCAAGGACGCATGCAGGTTCATGCAACCATGCCGTGGCGCGGCGAGCACCGCGGGCGGCAAGATGCGGCCATAGGCGAGCACGACGGCCACGTCCGGCTCGCGCGCGCGGAGCCACTCGTCGAGGTTCCCGGTCTTCACTTTGACGGGTTGGTGCACGTCGAGGCCGAGGTCGAGCGCGACGCGCTTGACGGCGGGGACGTTCAACTCGAGCCCGCGTCCCGCAGGTCGGTCCGGCTGGCTCACGACGCCCACGATGTCGGTGGACCTCGCCAGCGCTCGAAGGGCCGGAACCGCGAGCTCGGGCGTGCCGAAGAAGACCGTGCGCACGGCTTTTTCTTACGTCCGTAAGTCTCGAGACACGAGCGGATTCGGGCGCTTTCGCATGACCTTTGCCGAAACTTCGCACACGAAACGAAGTCAACCCGCTGGCCTTGGCAGAATGTGTGATTAGTTTCGTTGAATGGCAGAAGTATCGGCGGCAAAGTCCGATGCTTGGCCAACAAGGTGACCCATGAGTGAAAAGAAGAAGCCGACTGCCCCGACCACCGCTCAGCCGACGGAAGACGAGC
>DATBBD010000369.1:0-8712 GCA_036271175.1 Polyangiaceae bacterium
AGTCGCGCATCGCACTCGCGGCCGTCCTGCCGACTTTGAACGGACAAGGCAGCTTCACGCATCAATTCCACACGCATCCGATCACGCTCGGCGGCGCGACTGTCCTCAACCCGCCGCAGAACGTTTGGGGTCTCGGCGCGACGTTCGCGTGGCCGATCGTGAACCCACGCGGCATCTACGGCCTCGGCACCGCGAAGCGCAACGTGGAAGCGGCGAAGCTCACGTTCTCCGAGAAGCGGCGAGAGATCGCCTCGTCGGTCGTCAACTCCATGCTGGCAACCCTCGTGGCCGCACACGTCGCCGAGCTGAACCGCGTCGGGCTGCGCTCCGCGCTCGAGCGGCTCGTGCTTGCCGATACCCGGCTCAAGTACGGACAAGGGACGCCGCTCGACGTGGACCGCGCGTCGCAGGACGTGGCCGCCGCGCGCGCGACGTTGATCTCGGGCGACGAAGCGCTCCTCGAGGCCCGCGAGGCGCTCGGCGAAGCCCTCGGCTCCTCGTTGCCGCTCTCGGCGCCCGAGGATCTCGATCGCGACGCCTTCGAGCAAGCCGTCGCGAAGACCTGCCACTTGAACAGCGACATCGAGAAACGGCCCGACATCGCCGCCGCGCGGCTCAAGGTCGAGGTGAGCGAGCGGCAAATCAAGGACGCCGAGCTTCAAGCCGTGCCGGTCTTGAGCGTCGTCTCGCAGCTGACCTACGCGACCACGGTGACCATCCCGCCGCCCACGACCTGGAACATCCAGGGAGTGCTCACGGTACCGTTCTACGACGGCGGCATCCGTTACGGGATGCTCCGCGACAACCGCGCGCAAGCCGAGCAGGCTCGACAAGCGCTGGTGTCCGCGCGCCTCGCGGCCATCGTGGAATCGGCGCGCGCCGAGCGCTCGGTGGGCGTGTACGAGGCATCGCGCGACGTCGCGCGCGAGCAGCGAGACCTCGCGAAGCGCGTAGATGCGCGGACCCGCGAAGGGTACGCGCGCGGTTTCGGGACGAGTCTCGATCTCGTAGTCTCCGCGCAGGCGCTGCGACAGGCCGAGATCGATCTGGCGGTACAAGACTTTCAACTCGACGAAGCGCGTGCCAACGCGGTTCTCGCCAACGCGGAGTGCCTCTATTGAAACGCCCCTCATCTCGCGCGCACGCGCTACGCCTGCCGAGCTTCGGGTTGTGGGCAGCGCTGAGCGCGCTCGCGACGTTCGGATGCGACCAGAAAAAAGTCGCGGCGACGCCGCCCCCTCCGAACGTGCTCATCGACACGGTGCATCGCCGTGACATTCCCGTCTACCTCGACGCGGTCGCGACCCTCGACGGCTACGTCAACGCCGACATTCGTGCCCGCGTTCGCGGCTTCTTGAAGACGCAGGATTACAAGGACGGCTCGGCCGTGAAGGCCGGTGATCCGCTCTTCACGATCGAGTCGACCGAGTACGTCGCGGCGGTGGACGAAGCGAAGGCCGCCGTCGCGCGCGCCAAGGTCGCCTCCGAGCACAACAAGGTGCAGTTCGAGCGCTACCAGGGCCTTTTTCAGACGGGCACTGTGTCGCAGCAAGACGTCGACAACACGAAGGCCAGCGTCGACGACGCGACCGCGCAGATCCAATCGGCCAAGGCGCAGCTCGAGCAGGCAAATCTGAATCTTTCGTACACTCAGATCCGTTCGCCGCTCGCCGGCGTCGCGGGGCTCGCGCTGGTCCGCGTCGGTAACCTCGTCGGACAGGACGGCCCGACGCTGTTGACCACGGTTTCGAGCCTCGACCCGATCCGCGTCACCTTTCCGATGAGCGAAGTCGACTACGTGAAGTTTCCCGACCGCTTCAAGCATTTCGATCAACGCGACCTCAAGTGGGCGAAGGCGCAGTTCGCGAGGCTCGAGCAAAACGGAGCGGCCGAGGGCGACGACCCGGGGGTCGAGCTCGTGCTCTCGGACGGCAGCACCTATGGGCGGCGCGGTGTGATCGTCACGGCGAATCGCCAGATCGATCCGAGCACCGGGACCATCCAGCTCCAGGCCCTGGTGCCGAACCCCGACGGAATTCTGCGGCCCGGGCAATTCGGCAGGGTCCGATTGCGCAGAACGGACGTCGGAACCGGCGCGATCGCGATTTCGGAAAAGGCGCTGATCTCGGTGCAAGGGACGTATTCGGTGGGAGTGGTCGGCGCGGACAACAAGATCTCGCTTCATCGCGTCGAGGTCGGTCCGAGCGTCTCGGGCCTTCGCTTGATCAATTCGGGCCTCGCTGAAGGCGACCGCATCGTGGTCGAAGGCGTGCAGAAGATCAGCGAAGGCGCGACCGTCGTGCCGAAACAGGCGACCGAACCGGCGGCAACCGGTTCCGGCGCGGCCGCGGGCGCACCGAGCGCGGCGGCCCCGACGTCGGGAGTCGCGGCGAAGAACTGATTCGAGGGAAGCATGTCGTCGTTCTTCATTCGCCGCCCGATCGTCGCGATGGTCATCGCGATCCTCACGGTGCTCATCGGCATCGTGTCCTTGGTGGGGCTGCCGATCGCACAATTTCCCCAGATCCTGCCGCCGCAGGTCAACCTGACGACCACGTACACCGGCGCCGACGCGCTCACGATCGAGCAGTCGGTGGCGACGCCCATCGAGCAGCAGATGAACGGCGTCGATCGGATGCTCTACATCCAATCGACGAACGCCAACGACGGGTCGATGAACCAGACCGTCACGTTCGACGTCGGCACCGACATCGACGTCGACAACGTGCTCGTCAACAACCGCTTCTCCCAGGCGCAGCCGTTCCTGCCGCAGGACGTGAAGAACTTCGGGGTGACTATCAAGAAGTCGCTCGCCTTCCCGCTGATGGTCTTCTCGCTCTACTCACCGGACGGCCGCTACGATCCGACGTTTCTTGCGAATTATTCGCTCATCAACATCAACGACGCGCTCTTGCGAGTGAAGGGCGTCGGTGACGTCCGAAACCTCGGCGCGAGCGACTACTCGATGCGCATCTGGCTCAAGCCGGACGTGCTCACGGGGCTCGGGCTCACCGCGACCGACATTCAAAACGCCGTTCGCCAGCAGAACATCGTGAACCCCGCCGGCCAGGTCGGCGCGGAGCCGGCCCCGCCCGGCCAGGAATTGACTTACACGGTGCGCGCGCAAGGCCGCCTCGTCGAGCCCGACGAGTTCGCGAACATCATCGTCCGCGAAAACCCCGACGGCTCCAGCGTGCGACTGAAAGACGTCGCACGCATCGAGCTCGGCGCGCTCACGTATCAACAATACGGCACGTTCAACGGCAAGCCCGCCGCGGTCATCGCGGCGTTCCAGTCGCCGGGCTCGAACGCCCTCGACGTCGCCGAAAACCTGCGAAGAACCGTCGCCGATCTCGCGACGCGATTTCCACCCGGCATCGCCGTGCAAGTGTCGCTCGACACGACCGCGCCGGTAAAAGCCGGCATCCGGGAAATCGTCGAGACGTTGGTCGAAGCGATCCTGCTCGTCGTGCTCGTCGTGTTCGTGTTCTTGCAGAACCTCCGCGCGACCCTGATCCCGCTGCTGACGGTCCCCGTCTCCCTCGTCGGCGCCTTTGCGTTATTTCCGCTCCTGGGGTTCTCCGTCAATACTCTCTCTCTCTTCGGGCTCGTGCTGGCGATCGGCCTCGTCGTCGACGACGCGATCGTCGTGGTCGAAGCGGTCGAGCATCACATCGAGGGCGGCATGTCGCCGCGCGACGCCACCGAACGCGCGATGAAAGAGGTGTCGGGGCCGGTCGTCGCCATCGCGCTCATCCTCGCGGCGGTATTCACGCCGGTCGCGTTCATGAGCGGCGTCACCGGCCGGCTCTATCAGCAATTCGCCCTCACGATCGCGATCTCGGTGCTCATCTCGGCCTTCAACGCGCTCACCTTGAGCCCGGCGCTCGCCGCGATGCTCCTCAAGCCCAAAAAAGCGACGCGTGGTTTTTTTGGCAAGCTCGGCGACGGGTTCAACCGCGGGTTCGGGCGCGCGACGGATGGGTACGTCTCCCTGAATCGACGGCTCATTCGAAAGATCGCGATCCCGCTCGTGCTCCTCGCGGGGGTCGCCGGACTCGCCGTGGTGATCGGCGGCAAGGTTCCCGCCGGGTTCGTCCCTGACGAAGACCAAGGCTGGGCCATCTTCGGCGTGCAGCTCCCCGACGGCGCGTCGATGCAGCGCACGAAGGCCGTCTTCGACAAGGTGAACGCGCTCCTCGCCAAGGAGCCGGCGATCCGCACCTACAACGGCGTCGCCGGCTTCAGCTTTTTCACGCGCACCGCGGCGAGCTACACCGGAACGGGCTTCATCGGGATGAAGCCGTGGGAAGAGCGAAAAACGCCCGGCGAGAGCTCGGACGCCATTCTTGCGCGATTGAACCGCGCGTTTTCGCAGATCCCCGAGGCCCGCGTGTTCTGCGTCGCGCCCCCCGCGATCCCCGGCATCAGCGCCGCCGGTGGGTTCAGCCTGATGCTGCAAGATCGAAGCGGCGGCTCGTACGGCTTTCTCGCGGAGAACGTCGGTAAGTTTCTCGCCGAGGCCAAGAAACGACCGGAGCTCGCCGGTCTCCGGCCCATCTTCTCACCCGCGGTGCCGCAGCTCTTCGCGACCGTCGACAAGGACAAGGCGCTGAAACAGGGCGTCGCGATCTCGGAGATCTACAACACCCTTCAGACGTTTCTCGGCGGGTCGTACGTCAACGACTTCACGCGGTTCGGCCGCCAATGGCGCGTCTTCGTGCAAGCCGAGGCAAGCGATCGCACGAGCGCGAGCGACATCGGCAAGTTCTACGTGCGCAACGTGAAGGGCGACATGGTCCCGTTGTCGTCGTTCGTCACCGTGAAGCAAACCAGCGGCCCCGAGTACACGGTGCGCTTCAATTTGTACCGCGCCGTCGAGATCCAGGGCATTCAAGCGCCGGGGTACAGCTCCGGGCAAGCGTTGCAGGCCCTCGAAGAGGTCGCGAAGACGACGTTGCCGCCCGAGATGGGGTTCACCTGGAACGGGCTCTCCTATCAAGAGAAAATCTCGGAGGGAGGGTCGGCGCGCGTTCTCGGGCTTTCGTTGATCTTCGTCTTTTTGATCCTCGCCGCCCTCTACGAAAGCTGGTCTTTGCCGTTCAGCGTGCTCTTGAGCACGCCGGTCGCGGTGCTCGGCGCGTACCTCGGCCTCCTGTCACGCAACTTCGACAACAACGTGTACGCGCAGATCGGGCTCGTCATGCTCGTCGGGTTGACGGCGAAGAACGCGATCCTCATCGTCGAGTTTGCGCGCGCCGAGCTCGAGCGCGGAAAACCGATCGTCACCGCGGCGCTCGAAGGCGCCCGCCTCAGGCTCCGGCCGATCCTCATGACGTCGTTCGCCTTCGTGTTCGGCTGCATCCCGCTCTGGGTCGCGACGGGCGCCGGCGCTGCGGCGCGGCGCGTGCTCGGCACCGCCGTCATTTCGGGAATGCTCGCCGCGACGCTCCTCGGCATCTTCTTCATCCCTGCCCTCTTCGTCATCGTCGAGCGACTCACTCGCCGGAAGGGCGAGCACGGCGCGCCCGACGCCGCCCCGACGGGGACTGCCGAGGGTACGGCGAGCGCGGAGTGAGCACGCGCGCGTCGCTCAGTGATTGCGCGCCACGATGAGGCGCGCGAGCCATTCGCGAAACCGGTCCGGCGCGCCCGCGTCGTCGAGGCCGACGTTCGCGCGCATGAGCGGGCCGGCGATCGCCTCGCCGAACGTCGTGAACGCGACGAGCAGCATCTGAAACACCGTGTCCTCGAACGTGATCGGCGGCGCGTCGGGCCCTCGGAACAGGAGCCGCCGCGCGTGCGTCACTTCGGCGATCTGGCCCAGACGATTCTCCTTGGGCGCGAAGGGCTGCCCCGAAAGGAGCAACCACGCGACGACCCGCGCGTGCCCTTTGTCGACCAACACCCGGAACGCGAGCTTCACCACGTCGACCGCGGCGTCGACGGGATCGCCGGTCGGCATTGCCTGGAGCGCCGCGATGAGGTCCGTCTCGAGACGGTCGAAGGCGCGCTCGACGACCGCGCGCATGAGGCCTTCACGGCTCCCGAAGTGATGGAGGATCGCGGGGTGCGACACGCCGAGATCGGACGCGATCTGCTGGAGGCGGATCCCATCGGGACCGAGCTGACTCAGCCGTTCCTCGGTGGCGTCGAGAATTTCGCGCCGGGCCTCTTCGGCGGAACGGCGTGCTCGCTTCGGCTTCGCCGCGCCTTCTGGGGCTTGACTCATCGCGAATCCGTGATACTTACAAGATTGTAAGTATCACTCCTCTGCCCCAGGAGGTTCCCCATGGTCGTTTCGCTGATTCCCAAGGTCCGATTTCGCGATGCCCTGAAGGCCCTGAACGCGCTGTTCGCAAATCCCGAAGACACGGCGCAGGTCTTCCGCGTCGTGGAGGCCCTCTCGGGCGGCCACTCGGAGCGGATGCTCGCTCGCTTCCGGAACGCCCCGGCCGGACGCGATCTGCTTCGCGAACGGCCCGAGCTCATCGAGCGCCTCGTGGATCGCACATCGCTCGCCAAGCTACCCGAAGGGTCGCTCGGGCGAAAATACCTCGAGTTTCTCGACTCCGAAGGCATCACCGCCGAAGGGCTCAAGCAAGCGAGCATCGCCGGACGCAACGCGGAGCGGCACTCGAGCGCCGACGAGGCGTTCCTCAAGGACCGGATGCGAGACACGCACGATCTCTGGCACGTCGTCACGGGATACAAAGGCGATTTGATCGGGGAAGCGTCGCTCCTCGCGTTCATTTTCGCGCAGACGAGAAACCCCGGGATCGGGTTCATCGTCGGCGCCGCGCTCGTGCGAGGGAACGAACCCAGGGTACGGGGGCTCATCGTTCGCGGTTTCCTGCGAGGCGCCCGCGCCGCGTGGCTGCCGCCCGTGAAGTGGGAAAGCTTGCTTGCTCTCCCCGTCGCCGAAGTGCGACGGCAGCTCCGCGTCGGATCGCCGCCCGAGTACGTGCCGTTCCGCGCGCCGGCGTATTTGCGCACGATGGCCGCGGCATAGTTTTTTTGGGGGGCACCCGGCGCGTCGCTCGGCGTCGTAGACCGCGTCGTCGCCTCACGCGGACGCCGCTCGCTTGTCGACGAAAGAGCGGACCCGGAAGCGCGTCAACGTCACCGTCGCGTCGCTCGCGATGCCCGCTTTTCGGCGCGCGACTGCGATTTGAACGGGCGCGTCCGGAACGTCGTCCAGACCCGGAAACAGCGCGCCGACGCGCCCGGCGTCGTCACGGACGATGAGCCCGAAACCGTCGGGGTCGAGCGCCGACGCGTCGTCGATCGGCTCTTGCTCGACGACGACGCTCACGACGATGCCGAGCGTCGCGAGCTCCCGAATCGAGACCGGCGCGAAGCGTCCGTCGCGCGTCGCCGCGCCGACTGCGCTCCGCGCGGTTTCACTGACGACGTCGCTCGCGCCGTCGAGGGTCGATCCGACGCATCCCCGGAGCGCTCCGCTCGGAGCGAGCAGGGTCACGAAGACCGGCGCTCGCGGGCCGTCGGGTGAAGCCACGCCGTAGCCGTCGCCCCCGAGGTAGCTCTCGATGGCACGCCGCGCCACGCCGGGCAGCGTCGCGCCCACGCGATCGAGATCGAGGCCAAGGACCAGTTGTCCTTTGGAGTGCTCTGATTTACGGTCCGCGCCGGCCATGCGTTATTTCGTCACGATTGACGGCAAAGAGCACGTGATCGACGTCTCGGAGCTTCCAGGCGGCACCTTCGACGTGCGGGTTGCGGACAGCGAAGATAGCACGCTGCGGCGGTCGGCCGCGCCGCTCGAAGTCGAGGCATCGAGCTCGGGCGGCCCGCTCACGGTGCGCGTCGGCGGTCGCGTGTACGATCTGGTGCTCGACGCGACCCCGCCGGGGCTCTCGGTGTACGCGAGCGGACGACGGGCGGCCATCGCCGTCGAGAACGCGAACCAGCGCGCCGCGTCGCGGGTGCGCGCCGGCACGAAGGCGAGCACGACGGGGCTCATCGTCTCGCCCATGCCGGGCAAGGTCGTGAAGGTGCTCGTGAAGGAGGGCGAAGAGGTGGAACCGGGCAAACCCCTCGTCGTCGTCGAGGCCATGAAGATGGAGAACGAGCTCGTCGCCGAGATCGCAGGCTCCGTGCAAAAGGTTTACGTCCAGCCCGGCGACGCCGTCGAAGGCGGCGCGCGCCTGGTCTCGATCGTGTAATGCCGAGAAAGCTCGCGCTGGCTCACGCGCCGACGCCACTCTGGCGAAACGAGGCGCTCGACGCCCTGATCGGCGCCGAAGTCTGGGTCAAACGAGACGACGCGAGCGCCGGTGCCGAAGCGGGCAACAAGATCCGGAAGCTCGAGTACCTGCTCGCCGCTGCGCTCGATCGCGGCGCGGGGACGGTCATCACGTGCGGCGCCGCGCAGTCGAATCACGCGCGCGCCACGGCGATCCTCGCCGCGTCGCTCGGGCTGCGCTCGGTGCTCTTCCTGCGCACGCCCAATCCGGCGGTGCCGCCGCCCACCCTGGGCAATTTGCTCCTCGATCGCCTGGTCGGCGCCGACGTGAGGTTCATCACGCCCGCCGAGTACACGCGACGCGGCGAAGTCATGACGGCCGCGAAAACGGAAATCGAACACGGGGGCGAGCCCGCGTACGTCATCCCCGAAGGCGGCTCGAACGGCCTCGGTTCACTCGGTTACGTCGATGCCATGGGCGAAGTGCGGCAGCAGCTCGATCTCGG
>DATBBD010000370.1:0-7188 GCA_036271175.1 Polyangiaceae bacterium
CGAGGTGATCATCGGTCACACGAACGAAGCGGAATACAAGCGCCTCATCAACAACGAGTTCATGGAAGCGCTCCGCGATCGCACGATCAAGATCGACATTCCGTACATCACCCGTTTGAAGGACGAGGTCCGCATCTACGACAAGGAATTCCACGCGTCGAAGGTGCGGGGCCGTCACATCGCGCCGCATACCTTCGAGGTCGCGGCGATGTGGGCCGTCCTCACCCGGCTAGAAGATCCGAAGAAGCACAATCTCCAGCTCCTTCAGAAGCTGAAGCTCTACGACGGCAAGGTGTTGCCCGGCTACACGCAGGACACCGTGAAGGAGCTCCGTAAGGAGGCGCGGCGCGAGGGCATGGAAGGCATCAGCCCGCGCTACGTTCAGGACAAGATCTCGAACGCGCTCGTGAGCGAGCTCGGTGAAGGGACCATCAACCCCTTCATGGTGATGAACGAGCTCGAAAAAGGCCTCACGCACCACTCCCTCGTGTCCGGCGAAGATCAGCGGAAGCGCTACCGCGACCTCATCGGCGTCGTGAAGCGCGAGTACGAAGAGATCGTCAAGAACGAGGTCCAGCGTGCGATCAGCGCGGACGAAGAGGCGATCGCCAAGCTCGCGGCGAACTACATCGACAACATCAAGGCTTACACCTTGAAGGAAAAGGTCCGAAATCCCTACACGGGCCAGTACGAAGAACCCGACGAGCGCCTGATGCGATCCATCGAGGAGAAAATCGACATTCCGGAGAACCGGAAGGACGACTTCCGTCGCGAGATCATGAACTTCATCGGAGCCAAGGCGATCGAGGGCAAGAAGTTCGACTGGCAGTCGAACGACCGCCTGCGCCGCGCGCTCGAGCTCAAGCTGTTCGAAGATCAGAAGGACAGCATCAAGCTGAAGACTCTGGTGAGCGCCGTGGTCGACAAGGAAACGCAAGAGAAGATCGACATCATCAAGAGCCGCCTCATTCGCTACTTCGGTTATAACGAGGTGAGCGCGACCGACGTGTTGAACTACGTCGCGTCCATCTTCGCGCGCGGAGACGCGAAGGACTGAAGCTCGGGGTGTTTCGCTCGTGCGAGGCCCGTTGGGTGGCGGGCCTCGCGACCTTGCTCGCGTTGGGTGTCGTCACCGAGGAGGCGACCGCGCAGAGCACCGCCGCATTTCCCGTCGCGCCCGCGTCGCCGCCCGCGCGCGCACCCTCCCCCGCGCCACCGCCGCCGAGCGCGCCCCCGCAACCACCGCCTCCGCCGCCAAGTCCGCCGCCAGCGCCCTTGCTGCCGCCTTCGGCATCCTCGCGTCCGAACGCGCCGTACCTCCCGAGCACGGCTCCGGGGCCGCCGCCGGGCCCGTATTACTCACCCGGTCAGCCCGTCGCGCCGTCGTATTCCGTCGCGCCGCCGTACCCCGTCACACCGTCGTATCCGGTCGCGCCGCTTCCGACGTTTCCGCCCCCGTCGCGGGCGCCGTCAAATGCACCGGTGAGCCCGCCGCCGGGCCCGTACTACCCCTCATTGCCGTCCGACGCGTCGGTGGCGAAACCACCGCGGGGTGCGCTCGTCGACGAGAATCTCCGTTATCGGCAAGTGCTCGGCGCCTATCAGCGGCCCTGGATGGTGGCGCCGCCACCGCCACCTCGTCACGTTGCGTTCGTGCGCCTGAAGGATCGGACGAAGCGACGTCACGACGGCTTCTACCTACGATTCGGCGGCGGCATCGGCGCTGGCCACGACTCCGCGCACGCCGGAGGCCCGATCCCGGTTTCGTCCGACCTCGATCTCGGATTTTCTCCGGAGCTCTTTTACGGTTCGGGCACGACGTTCACGGCGTTGACCGAGCTCGCGGTCGGGTTCGCTCCGGCGTCGGGCGTGGTGCTCGGCATCGGTTCGTACACGGCGAGCCTGCCGTCGCTGTCGGTCAGCGTGAAAGATCCCATCACCGGCGACTACGCCTATCGCGTCTCCCAGCTCTCGGTGCTCGGGCCGTTCGTCGACTGGTACCCGCGCGACCAGGGCGGCTTTCACGTCGAGGGCAGTCCCGGTCTGGCCACCTACGTTGCCGGTGCCGCGGTGCCGGCCAACGCCGGGCCGATCGCGCGGGCCCACACCGCCGTGGGGTTCGGTTTCATGCTCGGCGTCGGCTACGAGTGGTGGGTCGCCGATCAATGGAGTCTCGGCGTTCTCGGTCGCGTGACCTACGGAACCACGAACGGAACCGACGATCATGGCGTCGATTGGCACCATTCGACGTACGCGCCGGGAGTGCTTCTCACGCTCACGTATCAATGAGGGGTACCGGGATTCGACCCGGCGTTGAGCGGGCAATCGATGATGAGGTGACTCATGGATTCCGGGTCGTTCACGTTTTCGATGTCGAACACCCAGGTGACTTGCGCCACGTCGTTCGGATCGTTGGTTCCGTAGCCGCCGGTATAGTTGTCACGATGCGATAGGATCATCGTGACGGTGTGGCAGCCGCTCAACGTTAAATCGATCGACGTCCACAGCCACTCGAAGTCCCGGTCGTCTTGCTGGGAAAACGGACGCGGGTCCGCCGGGACGTCGAATTGAGTGAGCGCCCCCGGGGCACTCGCCGGATCCAAGGCCGGATCGAAGTCGAGCACGAACGTCGCGAACAGATCTTTTCCGAGGTCGTCGGAGCGAAAGGGAATAGTAAACCTGAGCTGAGACGTGGTGAGCGGCTGGATCCCGCTCGTGAGAGGAACGAGCTTCGGAGTCGAGATGACCGGAGGGATGAGCGGCGGCACCGAATATTGAGGCGTCGAATCGAGACACCCGGTGAACAGGAAGGCCGCGGAAATCGCCGCGCAAGGTCGGAGCCACGGTGCGTTCGTGACCCCTCCTCCGCCGGCGATGCGTGCGCGCCGAAAATTCACGATGGGCTCCGGGCTCGCACGACGACCTCCGCCGAGTGTACCTCAGGGCTCGATCAGAACACGCCGACGACTGCCGCTCCATCACCGCCCGGGCCGAACAAGGGGACCACCTCGACTCGCGCGAACCCCGACTCGTCACGGACGGCCTGCCGGCCACTCGCGACGAGTCCGCCGATGAGGAGGCCGGCGCCTACCGTCTGGAAAAATCCGTCGATCGCGATGACGCCGCGCAAACTCTGTTGGCTATCGGCGACCTTGATCCAGGGTCCGAGCACGGGGACGTAGAGCCAGCTCACGTTGCCGGGGAGCGAGAGCGCGGTCGCATAGCTGACGCCGTAGCTCGCTCCGAGCGAGATGAAGCCGAGCAGTCGGCACGTCGCGGCGCCGTCGGTGCGGCTCACTTCGACGTGATAGCCCCGCGGCGCGGGTTCCGTCGATTCGAGCCGCTGCTCCTCGCACTTGCCTTCCGCGCATCGGCCGCTCTCGCAGTCTCGGGGATCGCTACACGCCTGCGAGACCAGGCACGGCTCGCAATCGCCGCCACAATCGACGTCGGTTTCGAGCCCGTCCTTGGCCTGGTCGAAGCACGTCGCCAACGCCGGCGGGCCCCAGGCGAGGGCGATGCCGAGTGCCGCTAGCGCGAACCCCGTTGTTCTCATGACGAGCGCGCTCGCTCATTCCGGCGCGACCGAACGCCGTCCATTCGCGTCGGGCGCCGCGGTCCTCGCGGTCGCCGCGGGCTCGGTTTGCGCGACCTTCGCGGCCGTTTCCGCCGTCGAGGCGACCCCGGCGGGGTTCGAGCGGTGTTCGAGCTCGTTCCACCCTCGCCCGAGCATCGCGCGTTCGCCGGTGTCGAGGAGATCTGGATTGCCGTGGTCCATCGTGTACGCGTAGGCGAGCCACTGCCGCGCGTTCTTCAAGTCGTCCAGGCGCAGGTACGTGAGCCCTCGATAGAGCCCGTATTCGGCGCGAACCTCCGCGGTCGACGACGCGAGCCGCGCCTCGGTGATCTCGAACATCTCCGCGGCCTCGATATACCTGCCGTCTTGGTAGAGGACCTCGCCGCGCTGCACGTACGGACTGCACCCGACGCCCACCGCGCCGAGCAGCCCCAGCAACGAAACGTAACGCCTCACGGTTTTATTCTACCCTGGCGGCTCGCCGATCCCCAACCCCGAACGGTTTACGCGCGACGGGATCTTGTCCGCACGCGCGCTCGCCACATATGACGCGAGGCGAAAGTCGCGGTGGGCCTGCCCAAAGGTGAGACAAAATGAGCATCAAAGAAGAGATGATGAAGCGCGGAATGCAGATGATGAGCGACCCGCGTGTGATGAAGCTCATGCAAAACCCGCAATTCATGAAGGTGATGATGGCGGCCTTGCAGGTCCCCGGTAAGGTGAACACCTTCACGAACGAGCAGGCAAAGGCCGTCGCCGGTGCCCTTCGGTTCGCGACCGCCGAGGATCTCAAGGACCTCCAGCGAACCGTGAAGCGGCTCGAGCGCGACATCGCCAAGCTCCAAGAGCAGCTCCGCGATCGCCCGTGAACGCGGGGAGGGGGCGCGGCAGCCGTCTCACTGAGGGGGGCCTCTTCGGCTCGCAGTGCGCCCTTTTGTGCCGAAATCTGGCTCAACCCGCGTCGACCACGGCGCAGGGACACGCCGGTCTGTGCCGACACCGTGCCGTTATGAACAACGCACATTAAAGCATCCTGAGTTGGGAAAATGGCTTCCGAGGCGTTTCGGCGTTTACGGTTGGCACATTGCCATGGCACAATCGCTGCCGGGTTCGGGATGGGATGCGGAATGGCACAGCGCCCGCGACAAGCCTCGAGGGCGAAGGGACCGGCATCATGACCAAGTTGACGACGGTGGGACGGGACGCAGCGGTCGAAAGCGCCGCCGCGAGGGGTCGACCGCGGTGGTTCGCGCGAGTCGGCGCGGGCGCGCTGGCGTTCTTTCTGGCAACTTTGCTTGTCGGATCCGTCGCTCGCGCGGCGCCCGAGGACGCGGACGATAGCGCGACCGACGACTCGAGCGACAAGAAGCCCGCGGACTCGAGCAGCGACGCGCCGAAGGACACGCCCGACGCCGAGAAAAAGGACGACGCCGACCAGCCGAAGAAGGACGAGGCGGTCGCTGCAGCCGAAGCGGGAAACTCGCCCGTCGAAGAACCCGGCAAGACCTATTACTTCGTCGGCGCCCGCTATCGCGCGATCGTCGTGCCGCAATTCTTCGAGGGCATCTTCGCTTCGGGCGGCGGCACCGTCCTGGTGAACTCGTTCGGTCCGGAGTTCGTGATTCGAAAAGACGACTTCGAATACAACCTCGGTATGTGGCTCGCCTTTTATCACATGGGCGACACGGCCTTCAAAGGCAAGAGCGACCCCGACACGGCGTGGGAGCTCATCAACGCCAAGCTCCAGATCCTCTACTTCACGTCGGACTTCATCTGGAGTCACGAGTTCACTCCGGCGTTCGCGTTGAACTACGGAGCCGGCGCGGGCATCGGCATCGTGTTCGGCGATCTCTATCGGACTCAGTCGTACCCGACGTCGCCGGGGCAAGACCCGAACAACTATTCGAAGTGCAGCAGCGTCGGCGTTCCGAACGCGCAGTACTGCGATAATCAGAACAACCACTACCCGGGCTACACGGAGCCGAGCTGGGCGAACGGCGGCTCGAAGCCGAACATTTTTCCGTGGCTCGCGGTGCAGACCGGGCTTCGTTACAAGTTCTCTCGCAACCTCGTCGCGCGTCTCGACGTGGGGTTCGGGACGAGCGGGTTTTTCTTCGGGCTCGGAGGCGATTACGGACTGTGACGGTCGAATGGGGTCGACTCGTGGCGCTCGAGTCGAAGTGAGGAATGGGGTTTCATGAACGCTCTCGAATTTCCAGAGCGCTTCGAACCGGTTCGGAGATTGGGCCAGGGCGGAGGCGGCGAGGTGTGGGCGGTCCGTGATCGCTACACGGGGGAGCGTCGCGCGCTGAAAATGCTCTCGGCCGGCGCGACGGAAAACGAAATGTCCGCGCTCGTCCGCGAGGCGATGACGCTCTCCGGTCTCGAAGGGCTCGGCGTGCCGCGCGTGCTCCGGTTCGGCCGCCTGCGCAATCGCCGGCCGTTCATGGTCCGCGAGCTCGTCGAGGGAAAGAGTCTCCTCGAGCTCATCGACGAACAAGTGGACCCGGCCGCCTGTCTCTTCGCGCTCGCCGGCGCCGCGGAGCAAGCGACGCTTCTGCATCGCGCCGGGCTACTCCACGGCGACATCAAGCCGGCCAACATCGTGGTCGACGGCGATGGTCGTGCGACGCTCGTCGACCTCGGACTTTCCGCGCCGTGGCGCGAGGGCGGAGGGGCGGTGAAGGGGCTCACTCCGAAATACGCCGCGCCCGAGCTGCTTCGGGGAAAACCGCTCACTGTTCGCGCGGAAGTGTACGCATTCGGAATCGGGCTCTCCGATTTGCTCGGCGCGGCACCGCGACGCGCTTTCGACGAGGCGACTCGCGATGGCCTCGCCGCGATCGCGGAGCGCGCGACCCGCTCGGACCCCGCCGAGCGCTACCCATCAGCCGACGAGTTCGCGAGCGCCGTCCGCGGCGTCGCAGGGCTCGGCTCGACGCCGGCTCGTACCACCACCGGCGGTGAAGTCTGGCCGATCGCGGGCATCGAAACCACGGCAAGTCGATTGGTCGCTTCTGCGCTCGCACTCGCGCCGGCCGCGGTGCTGGCCGTCGATGGGCCGCCGGGTTCCGGAAGAAGCGTGCTCCTGCAGCGGCTCGCGTGGTCGCTCGGTGTCGAGGGCCATCCGCTGTCGTGGATCGACGCGGCTCTGGTCGCGGACGACGAAGCGGCGCTGTCCGAGCTTCGAGAAGGCGGCTCTCTGCCGGGCGCCTTCGTGGTCGTCGACGACGCGGACCGGCTTTCGAAGGCCGCTCATCGCTCGCTCGACGCCGCACGGAGCAAGGGCGCGCGGCTCGTCGTGATCGGCGGCCGATTCGCCGAAGCTCCGAACGAGCGCTTCGTGGTGCCGCCTCTCGCCGAGCACGTCGCGCGCGAGCTCCTCCGTCGCGCGGTACCGGCGCTCACCGATCGACTCGTCTCGCAGGTCGTCGACGCCGCGGGCGGCAGGCCCGGCGATCTCCGGCGCTCGGTGCGATTGATCGCCGAGCGAGCGGTCGCGTCGCCCGAAGAGTTGGAGGCCGTCCTTTCCGGCGAAGGCGACGGTCCGGCGTCGTTGGTTCCCGAAGCGCCGCTTTCACGCGCGCTCTTCTTGCTCGACCGGGGTCGCT
>DATBBD010000371.1:0-7544 GCA_036271175.1 Polyangiaceae bacterium
GCTCCGCGCGTTCGGCTGGTTCGCACTCGAGCGGCATTACTAAGTAGGGGGACCTTGTCCCCCGCGGCTCGCTGCGCGACCGCTCCCCCTGCCGCTTCGCGGGCTCGCTTCGCGAGCATCGGGCCCGCGCGTTGCCACCCCGCGGCTCGCTGCGCGACCGCTCCCCCTGCCGCTTCGCGGGCTCGCTTCGCGGGTAACTAGGGGGACCTTGTCCCCCGCGGCTCGCTGCGCGACCGCTCCCCCTGCCGCTTCGCGGGCTCGCTTCGCGAGCAGAGTCCGATGCGGGGGACTACTGAGCGATGCGGCTGACACGAGCTCGCTCTCTTGGCGAAGGTGAGCACGTTGTTCTTGAACAAACGCTGGCGGTAGCGACTACTTCATCGCCTGCACTTGGAGGCTCACCGCGGCGATGAGATCGTCGAGCGACAAGCTGTAGTCGGTGATGTGGAGACCGAAGCCCACGCCTTCGAGGATCGTGCTGCGATACAGCGGCGTCGGACGCTGATCGTCCGCGCTCTTGTCGATCGCGATCTCGTAGTAGTGCGCGCTGGCCTTCGACACGCAGGTGCCGCTGAAAAAGCCGCGATAGAGGCCGAACGGCGTCGGAAGCGTGCTCGAATCGAAGCCACCCGTCGGCAGGTTGGGAACGAAAATGGGTTGGTTGATCTTGCTCGGGCTGTAGCTGCCCTGGAGCGCGCCGTTGTTGTTCGCGAGCGGTCCGGGCGCGGTGCACGCGATCTCGCTCCCCGCAGCGGCTCGACCGAAGACGGAGTTGTCGGGCGGAGGGGCTTCGGCCGCGAAGCTGTTGTAGGCGATGGCACAACCGACTTGCCCGGGCGTCGTGCAGAGCGGGATGTTCTGAAAGCTTCCGCCGACGAGCTTGCCCGTCGGCACGGTCACCGCGCCGCCGAGGAGCACCGCGGAGATCATGTGACCGAGAATCGCCGGATCGCCGTCGACCTTGTCCTGGATGAGCTTCGTCATCGCAAATGTCCCTTGCGAGTGACCCATCAAGACGAAGTTCCGTCCGTGATTCAGATGCGCCATGTAGTAGTCGAACGCGTCTTCCACGTCCTGGATGCCGACGTTGATGTCTCCGGAGAACGCAACGCCGCCGTCCGTCGTCCCGCTGCCCAACGACGCTTGACGATAGAGCGGCGCATACACCTTGCAGATGCTCTCGAACGGTGCCGCTTGACTGAGCAGCGGGTCGAGGATGAGCGAGACGTCGTGGAAGTCGGTCATGTTGCCCGGACCGGTGAGATCGATCGTCGGGTACACGTAAAAACAATCGACCGGCGCGTCCGTCGCGGGCGGGCGCTTCACCACGTCCGTCGTGTTGTCTTTCTTCGCCTCGGTGGCGGTCAAATCGTCGAGGCACTCGTCCTTGTCGTTGCCCGGACGGCAGATCCAAAAATTGCCGTCCGAGTAGTCGATCGGCCCTTGGACGTCGGTGAGCGTGCTGCGATCGATGTGAGTCGTCGTCACCGTACCCGAGTCGGTGCTCGACCCGCCCGACGCGCTCGTGCTCCCGCCGGTGCTCGTGCTTCCGCCGGCGGCCGGCGTCGTTCCTGGGTTCGAGCTCGAACTACATCCCATCCCGAACAAGATCGTGAACAGCCCCGCTTCGATCATCGCCTGTCGCATCGTCATCGTTACCTCGAGCGTCGAACCGAGTTACGCAGCTCGAACCGACGCGTAAAAGAAAAGCGGGCTCGCCCTTGCCCGGCGCACCGAACCTTACACGAATCGGAAGAACGTGACTCGCGCGCATTCGTCTCGGAACCCGCCTTCTCGATATGCTTTGCGCGTCGCCGCGCACCGCACCCGCATCGACGCACCGCGCGCAGAGCGAACAGCCACCGAGCCGCACGCAGTGTCTCGCATGCCGAAGAACGCAACATGTGTGTCGCCGCGCGATCTTCTTGGGTTTCCACCGTCAGCGCGGCCGCGCAGCGACGCCGGCTCAACGACGCGCGTCGCGCTCGCTCCGCGCATCGGACGCGGCCGCGCACCAGCACCGGAACGACGAAGCGCGTCGCTCGCTCCGCGCATCGGACGCGACGCGTTATTTACCTCACGCGTCGCGCACGACCACGACGCGCATCATGTTTACTCGCGATGCGCTATCGAGGACGCCGCTCGGGCGACCGCCCTTCAACGTGCGGCGGCGACGCTGACGCCGCACCGTTTTTGGGCGGCCTCCACTCAGGGCGCGGCGCCGACCTGAACCGGCTTCACCACGACGTTCGTCTTCACCGAGTTGGCGATGAAGCATCCCTCGTGTGCCCGGTGATGAAGTCGTTCTTCTTGCTCGACGCTCGGCGCTTTGCCGGCCACGTATTGCACGGCGGGGCGCAGCTCGACGTTACTCAGCCAGTACACGCCGTGTTCGTTCTTGCTCATCGAACCCACCGCGTCGTCGTCGTACTGCGCGACTTCGACTCCGTCGCGCCGCGCGAGATCCAAGAACGTCAGCATGTGGCAGCTCGAGAGCGAAGCGATGAGCGCCTCCTCGGGGTCGATGTTGGCCGGGTTCGCGTACGGCACCGGAACGACGCTCGGCGACGACGACGCCGGCACGACGAGTCCGCCGTCGAACGTCCACGTGTGCTCGCGCGAGTATTTGCCGCGCCGAAAGTCCCCGTCGGACATTTTCCACGCGATGCGCGCTCGATGTTCGGACATGGCGACAAGAATACCCGCGGCTCGGACCTCGTGCTCCCTCGACGCTTTCGCGTGTCTGCGCCGATCATTGGAGCGTTCCGCGCGCGCCCACCATCTGGCGAACCCAAACTCGCGGTGGGCGGAACAGGGGTCGAACCTGCGACGTCCGGCTTGTAAGGCCAGCGCTCTACCGCTGAGCTATCCGCCCGTGAGGCGGGCCGAGTTTAGCGGCGCTGTGTCGGCTGTCCATGACGAGTCGCGCCTGACGGAGTGCGTCAAAAAATTATGCCCCTTCGCCGCGTCGTAGCAAAGCGAGCCTGAAGCGAACGTGATTCGATTGAGCGACGCGTCATCGTCGCACTCGGACGCGTGCGCTCGAAAAGCGTCGTGACGATTCTCGTGAGGGAGACGACAAAGAAGCCTTTGATCTGCGCTCGTTTGTCGCTTGTCGGGCCCGGCGAACGTCGGTAGGTTGAACGAGATGGGGGATCTTGCGAACCTTCCGACCGGGCAACCGGTGACCGAGCACGGGATCTACCAATCAGCGTGCGGCTGCCGAACCGCGCTCACGTTGTTGGTCGGGCAAGTGCTGCCCACGTGCCTCGGATGCGACGAAAATGTCGGGTGGGCGCTGGTCCAGAAGATCCAGCCCTCGCGTCCTCCGTCTCAGCGCGCCGCCGAGCGAAGCACGCGACCCCCGCCGCAGCGCGCCCCCGCGGACACGAAGGACGCCGCCAAGCACGTCACGGAGCCCCCGCCGAAGTCGCGCCGCCCGCCCGTGGCGCGAACCTCGGAGAGCGGCACGCACCCCAAGGTGCCCGCCACTCGACGCCGCTTCGACTCCGCCTCCGGCGACGACTGAAGCGGCGTCGGCGGCCTCGGATGACGGGCTTCGGCAAGCCCGGATCAGGGGCCAACCGACACCACGACGTGACGCGTGCTTCAGCTCGCGCCGGGCTGCTCGATGGGCAACGACGGAAGCGGCGGCACGCCGTCCGACGGGGCTCCGAGGGGCGCGCCGCCTTGCCAGAGCTCGCCGCCTCGGTACTCGAGGAGGAGCCGTCGCGGCCCGAAATAGTCTTCGGGTGAGTCGAGCACGAGCGCCTCGCGGAGCACGTCGTCCATGTGATCGACCATGACGATGCGGAGCGCCCGGAGAACGCGGCGCGGAATTTCGCGCAGGTCCTTCCGATTGTCCTTCGGCACCATCACGACCTTGATGCCGCCGCGATGTGCCGCGAGAAGCTTCTCTTTCAGTCCACCGATCGGCATGACCCGGCCGCGGAGAGTGAGCTCGCCGGTCATCGCGAGATCGTGCCGCACGGGCACCCGCGTGAGTGCGCTCGCGATCGCGGTGGCCATCGTCACGCCCGCGCTCGGTCCGTCCTTGCGAACGAAATCCGGGAAGTGAACGTGAACGTCGTTCTTCTGGTAAAAATCGGGCTCGAGCCGGAGAACGCTGGCGCGTGAGCGGATGTAGCTCATCGCCGCCTGGCCGCTCTCTTCCATTCCCTTCTCGAGGAGACCGGTAATGACGAGCTTGCCCTTGCCCGGAAGCACCGTCACTTCGCAGTCGAGGATGTCGCCGCCGTAGTCCGAGACCGATAGGCCGTGCACGAGTCCGAGCTCGTCGTGCTCTTCGGTTCGCCCAAGACGATACTTCGGCACGCCGAGATACGTCGGGACGTCCTTGGCCTTCACTTCGAGGCGCTGGCCCTTGCCCTGCTTCACGACTTTCAGCGCGACCTTGCGGCAGATGCTGGCGACTTCACGCTCGAGCGATCGGACGCCGGATTCCTTCGTGTAGTGGTGGATCACCGTCCGGACGGCGCTCTCACCCATCATGAAGTCCACTTCCTCGAGCCCGCATTCGTGCTTTTGGCGTGGCACCAGGTACTTCAGCGCGATGTTGAGCTTCTCGAACTCGGTGTAACCGCTGAGCTGGATGATCTCCATGCGGTCTTGAAGCGGCACCGGGATCCCGCTCAGCGTGTTCGCCGTCGTGATGAACATCACGTCGGACAGGTCGTAGTCGAGGTCGAGGTAGTGGTCGTTGAAGTTGTGGTTCTGCTCGGGGTCGAGCACCTCGAGCAACGCCGCCGCCGGATCGCCTCGGAAATCCGTGCTCATCTTGTCGATTTCGTCGAGCAAGAAGACGGGATTGTTCGATCCAACTTTCTTCAAATTCTGGATGATCTTGCCGGGCAGCGCGCCGATGTACGTACGCCTGTGGCCGCGGATCTCGGCTTCGTCGCGAACGCCGCCGAGTGACACGCGCACGAACTTTCGCCCCGTGGCGCGCGCGATGCTCTTTGCGAGGCTCGTCTTCCCGACGCCGGGCGGACCGACGAAGCACAAGATCGGGCCCTTGAGCTTCTTCGTGAGTGCCTGCACGGCGAGGTACTCGACGATGCGCTCTTTGCACTTCTTGAGACCGTAGTGGTCCTCGTCGAGGATCTTCTCCGCCTCGGCCAGGTCGTATCGCTCGTCCGTCTTGTCGTACCAGGGAAGCGCGAGCACCCAGTCGATGTAGTTCCGCACCACGGTCGCTTCTGCCGACGTCGGGTGCATCATCTTGAGCTTCTTCAGCTCCTTTTCGACCTTGCCGCGCGCCTCTTCCGAGAGCCGCTTCCCCTTGAGCTTCTCTTCGATCTCTTGCAGCTCGTTCTTGAACTCGTCGCGCTCCCCGCCGCCGAGTTCCTTCTGAATCGCCTGCATTTGCTCGTTCAGGTAGTATTCCTTCTGCGTCTTCTCCATCTGCTTCTTGACGCGAGAACGAATCTTCTTTTCGACCTGAAGAATCTCGATTTCAGCCTGCATCAGCTCGTAGAGCCGCTCGAGACGCTTCTTGGCGTCGTTCATTTCGAGCAAGTCTTGGCGATCGGCGAGCTTGATGGTCGGCAGATTCGCGACGATGGTGTCGGAGAGCTTCGACGCGTCGTCGATGCTCTGCACGCTCATCAGGACTTCGGGCTGAACCTTCTTGTTCAGCTTCACGTAGACCTCGAACGTACTTTGGACGCTCCGGATCAGCGCCTCGACCTCGACGTCGTCGGCGACCTCGTCCTTCACCGCTTCCGTCTCGACGACGAAAAAGTCACGGCTCTCGGTGAAGCGCCGGACGCGCGCGCGCTGCCTGCCCTCGACGAGCACCTTCACGGTGCCGTCGGCCAGACGCAGCAGCTGCACGATCGCGCCGATGGTGCCGAACGTGTAGATGTCGTCCGCGCTCGGATCGTTCGTCTTGGCGTTCTTCTGCGCGGCGAGAAAGATCTCCTTGTCGCGCTGCATCGCTTCATCGAGCGCCGCGATGCTCTTCTCGCGGCCGACGAAGAGCTGCGACACCATGTGCGGAAATACAACGATGTCCCGCAGCGGCAGCGCCGGAAGTGTTCGACGAACGGCCCCTGGAGGTCTCTCGTTTTCGTTCTTGAAGAACATGTTTCCCAAGACCCCCTAACTGACCTCGGCTTCTTTTTCGTAGACGATGAGCGGCGTGTCGCCCTTCAGAACGACTTCCTCGTTGACCACGATCTCCTTGATGTTCGCCTTCGACGGGACCTCGTACATGATGTCGAGCATTGCTTCTTCGAGCACTGCTCGGAGGCCGCGCGCGCCGCTCTCTCGCTCGAGCGCTTTACGGGCGACCGCCTGGAGCGCGCCCTTCGAGAACTTGCACTTCACTCCGTCCATCTCGAACAGCTTCTGGAATTGCTTGACCAGGCTGTTTCGGGGCTTCGTGAGGATGTCGATCAGCGCCTCTTCGGTGAGCTCGTGGAGCGTCGCGATGACCGGCAAGCGTCCGATGAACTCCGGGATGAGGCCGAACTTGAGCAAGTCCTCGGGCTGAACTGCTTCGAGAAGCTCGCCGAGACGAAGCTCGTCTTTGCTCTTGATGTCCGCGCCGAAGCCGAGCCGCGATTGACCGAGACGGCGCGCGACGATCTCGTCGAGCCCGACGAAGGCACCGCCGCAGATGAAGAGAATGTTCGTCGTGTCGACCTGCAGAAAATCCTGCTGAGGGTGCTTGCGGCCACCTTTGGGCGGCACGTTGGCGATCGTCCCTTCGATGATTTTCAGGAGCGCTTGCTGCACGCCTTCGCCGGAAACATCCCGCGTGATCGAGGGGTTATCGCTCTTGCGGCTGATCTTGTCGATTTCGTCGATGTACACGATGCCGCGCTGCGCCCGCTCGACGTCGTGATCGGCGTTCTGCAACAGCTGAACGATGATGTTCTCGACGTCTTCGCCGACGTAACCCGCCTCGGTGAGCGTCGTTGCATCGGCGATCGCGAACGGCACCTTGAGGATGCGCGCCAGGGTCTGCGCGAGGAGCGTCTTGCCGCTTCCGGTCGGGCCGAGCAGCAAGATGTTGCTCTTCGAGAGCTCGACGTCGTCGGAGGCGACGCGCGAATCGATCCGCTTGTAGTGGTTGTACACCGCTACCGCGAGGATCTTCTTCGCCCGGTCCTGACCCACGACGTACTCGTCGAGGATGCTCTTGATCTCCTCGGGCTTCGGGATCGGCTCCGAGCCGCCGTGCGGCTCGTCCTTCTCTACCTCTTCAGCGATGATGTCGTTGCAGAGCGCGATGCACTCGTCGCAAATGTAGACCGTAGGCCCGGCGATGAGCTTCTTCACTTCCTTCTGCGACTTGCCGCAGAACGAGCAGCAAAGATTCCCATTCGATTCATCGCGCCGCCGTTCAACCATCGATCACCTTTGCTTGATCTCCAAACATCACGAAAGCCACGCCAAATCCGCACATTCAGTCTAGGTCGCGCCGCGAACCCTCGCAAGCAGCGCGACCGGTCGCTCGGGGGTTTCTTTCGCCCCCTTCACTTTTCCGTTTGTCCGTTTGGCCGTTTGGCCAAAGA
>DATBBD010000372.1:0-4596 GCA_036271175.1 Polyangiaceae bacterium
CGCCGGCGCCGGCACCGGCGCGGTCACCGGTTGGACGGCGACGGCGAGTGCGGTCACGGCGGGCGGCGCCGTCGACAGGGGCGCCTTCGCTCGCCCCCCGAAGACGAACACGAGCCCGGCGACGATCGCGCCGCCGGTGACGAGAGCGCCCGCGAGCGCGACGCGACTGCGGGTTGCGGTCGCAGTGGACGCGGCGCGTTGCTCGCTCGATTCCGCCCAGGTCGCGGCCGTCCGCGCGTATGCGGGGCTGGCGACGAACGACGGCGGAATGTCCTTGGTCGATACGGGCGAGCCACGAGACGCCTGGAGAACGCGGACCGCACGCTCGACGTTGTTCCGCGAGCGCGCGGGGCCGAACGGCGCGAGCGCGACGGCGAGATCGGCGACGGTGGGGTAGCGTCCGTCGGGCGTCTTCGCGAGCGTGCGCTTGACGACGCCTTCGAGGATTTCGGGAACGTCGTTGCGCGTCGAACGCAACGTCAGAGGTTCTTCGAGCAGCACCTTCGCCGACAGCTCCGGGATCGACTCTGCGTCGAAGGGCGGCTTACCCGAAAGGAGCTCGTAGAGAATGACGCCGAGCGCCCAGATGTCGGTGCGCGGATCGACGTTCTTCGCCGAACGCATTTGCTCCGGTGACATGTAGAGCGGCGACCCCATCAGCGACGACGTACGCGTGAGCGAGTGGTCGATGCTCGACGTCGTCATCATCGCCTTCGAAATGCCGAAATCGAGCACTTTCACGATCGACGAACCGTCGGGGCGCGACGCGACGAACACGTTCGCGGGCTTCAGGTCGCGATGCACGATGCCGACGGAGTGCGCTTCGGCGATGGCCTCGCACGCTTCGAGCAGGTAGCCCACGGCCTCTTCGACCGGCAGCCGCATCCGTTCTTCGAGCACGGCGGCCAGGTCTTTGCCTTCGAGGTATTCCATCACCATGTAAGGGGCGCCGCCTTCCATGGTGCCGACGTCGATGACGCGCGCGACGTGCTCGCTGTGGATCTTCACGGCGGACCGCGCCTCGCGAAGGAAGCGCTTCGACGCCTCGGGATGCTGGGCGTATTCCGGCAACAGAAATTTGATCGCGACGCGGCGCTCGAGCTGCGTGTCGGTCGCGGCGACCACGACGCCCATTCCGCCCTCGCCGAGCACACGGTCGACGCGATACTTGCCGGCGAGGACTTCGCCTTCGGTCACCGGAGCGGGCATAAGGAGCGTCATCATAGCGCGCCCGCGCTCGCTCGTTCGCGACGTGTCCCCCTCGGCAAGCGACGCGCACCGTGTGGTCCGAGGTCGGCACCCGTGACGTCCCGCCGGTGCGACGGTGCGATGAATTTCCCGAGTACGCGAAAAGCGTACTTATTTCGCACCATTACGAGGAGCGACGCGGGCGACACGGTCGACGACCTCGGCGAATTCACTCGCGAGGACGGCCCAGTCGTAACGCTCGGCGAACCTCCGCCCGGCTTCGGCGGCATGGTCGCGAGCGTCGCGTTCGCGGAAACACGTCGCGATATGGCGCGCAAAACCCGCCGCGTCGTCGGCGAGGAGGAAATGCTCCGGTGAGGACAGCGAAAAACCGCGAACGCCGACCGCCGTCGACACGAGCGGCACGCCGCTCGCGAGCGCTTCGAGCACCTTCAACGACGTGCCCGCTCCCTGACGCAGCGGGTTTGCGTACACCGCGGCGCGCTCGAGGTACGGAACGACGCTCGGGACGCGTCCGGTCACCGTCACCCGGTCGGAAGCGAGCGCGAGGACGTCGCGCGACGGGCGTGCTCCGCACAAGACGACGCGAGCCCGCGGTTCGATTGCGGCGACGCGCGGCAAGATCTCCGTCACGATGAAGCGCGCCGCCTCGACGTTCGGCGGATGCTCGAGGATCCCGACGAACAAGATGTCGTACCCGTCGCGCGCGGACGGACGCTTGAAGGGCACCTCGGCGATCGCGGCGCCGTTCGGGATGACGACCGCGGAGCGGCCGCGCACGCCTTCGACCCGGCGCGCTTCGTCGTTCGAGACGCACACCACTTCGTTCGCGTCGGTCCAGAGCCGCTCTTCCCAGCGCCGGAGCGCGCGAATTTCTCGTCGCTGAACGACGTTGGGCGCGCGCCCCGCGGAACGGATCTTCGCCTCGACGTAGTCGCTTTCGACGTTGTGCTCGTCGAGCACCCACGGAAGCGGACGTGCGCTCTCCGGGATCCACGCGGCGTGCGAATGCTCGGCGACCGCGGCCTCGAAGCGTCGTTGCCGATCGGAGCGCCGGAACGCGCGCTCGAGTTTGCCGGGGCTCGCCGCGCGCACCCGCGATGGGCGGCGGAGGGCCGGCAAAAAATCCACGACGCCCCAGGCGACGTTCACCGACGCGTACATCGCGAGCTCCGGGCTCGAGAGGTGTCGCCGGATCTCGTACAGGGCCGCACTCGCGAAGAGGTGCACCTCGAAGCGCTTCGCCATCGCTTCGGCGAATCGATGCATGCGGATCCGACCGCCGCTGTGCGCGGGGGCCGGCAGGTACGGCGTGAACAGAGCGATCTTGGGGCTCAAGGACGGTCGACCATCCGAGCGAGAGCCTGCCACGCCTCGGTTCGAGCTTGCACGGCGGGAGCGGCGTTACCTGTCGGGAGGATGAAGGCCGGCACGCCCGGAAATCGGGTCGCGAACCGTTCGCGCTCGCGGTCGCTCGGGACGCACACGGCGTCGGGTTGCTCGATCGAAGTGTCGAGCTCCTCGCCTTCTCGAAGCGCGAGCACGAGCTTCACCTTCGACGCTCTTTTCCGCAAAAGGCGCGCTATTTTACCCGAATCTGGACGATTCCAGAGGAGCGCCGCGCCGAACCTCGCCATGCCGGCTCCGCGCACGAAGCTCGACAACGTGCCGGCGTACGGCGCGTACATCACTTCGATCCCGCGGAACTGGAGCTCGGCGCGTCCTGAGTCGAACGAACGCGCCGACTCGGCCGCCCAGAGAGCGACGCGAAAGCCGGCGGCCGCCGCGCTCGACGCCGCATCGTGCTCCGGCGTATCGCGCGCGGGTTCGACGTCGGTGAGCATCAGCACACCGGGCCCGCGGCGACGATCCGCCGAGCGCCAGGTTCGCCGGCGTCGCTCTTCGTGGTGTTCGACGAGCTCGTCGCGCCATCGATCGAAGAAGCGCCGATGATTGAGCGCCTGATGACGCTTCAATCCCTTCTTCGCGTCGCGCCCGTGCGTCACGCCTTCGTAATGAACGACGCGAGAGAGCGGTTGATACAGGACGTCGTAGCCGGCCTTCCGGACGCGAAAGGCGAGATCGGTGTCCTCGTAGTACGCGGGGTGATAGCGATCGTCGAAGCCGCCGAGCTCGTCCCACAGCGCCTTCGGGATCACGACGGCGGCGGCCGAGCAGTAGTCGACGGGTCGCGTAAAGCAGAACTCGGGACGGCGCGGGTCGCGATTGCGGCCGTAGTTCGTGCACACGGCGTCTCGAAAGACGATGCCGCCGGCCTCCTGCAACTTGCCGTCGGGGAAGAGGAGCTTCGCGCCGACGAGCCCGGCGTTCGGGAAGGCCTCGAAGGTCCGGAGCAGCGGACCGAGCCACCCCGACGTCACGCGCGTGTCGTTGTTGAGTAGGCAGAGCCATTTGCCGCGCGCTTCTTTCGCGGCGTGGTTGTTCGAACGCACGAAGCCGAGGTTCGTCGTGTTGTTCACGACGCGCACGCCGCGCACGCGCGAAAGCATGTCGAGCGTACGGTCCGGCGAGCAGTCGTTCGCGACGATCACCTCGAACGTCGAGCCCGCGGCCGTTCGCGCGAGTGAGTCGAGACACGCCCAAGTCGTCGCGAACTTGCCGTACACCGGCACGAGGATGCTCACCTCCGGCGTGTCCGATACGGGCAGCACGAGCTCGCGCTCTTCGATGTCGCGCCATGCCTCGTCGTCGCTCGGAAGAGCCGGAAATCGTTCACGAAAGAGCCAGCTCGCCGCGACCCCGGCGAGCGACGCCGCCTCGGCGCCCGGCGTTTCGAGAGAACGAAGAGCGCGCTTCCAGTCGGGGCGTTGCCGGTCGTTCCCCATGGGGCCGCGGAGCAGACCGACTGCAGAGGCCGCCGTCAAGAGAAGTTTCGGACGACGGCGCGAACCCGCGACGGAGCACTACGCGCTCAGCCGCCGTCCCACTGACACGGCACGGCGAGGTGCGCGTTGAAATCCCAATCATTCATGGCGGAGCTACAGCTCAGATCGCCGCCGAGCGTCTCGAGGCCGTGAATGCCGTCGAGGCACTCCTCTGCGAATTTGCCCTGCTGATTGCAACACGCCTCGAGCTTGCTGCAAGGGCCGCCGGGCGTCGGTACGGCACAGGCGAGCGAGGCGAAACAGAAACCGATCATGCAATTTTCGAGATCCTGGATACAGGTGGCGCACGTCGAGCTCGGCTCGCAGGCGCCGCTCGCGGCGCACGCGTCCGGCTGCCCTTCGACGCACGCGACGTGGTCCGCGCAGACGCCGAGGCACCCCGCGAGATCGCAGTGAACGTTCGCGCAATCGACGGCCTTCTGCGCAGTCGCGCAGCTCAGGGCGCCGGACGGGACCGCAGAACTGAACGCGCAATAGCCCG
>DATBBD010000373.1:0-2083 GCA_036271175.1 Polyangiaceae bacterium
GTCGATTTGTCGAAAATCGCCCGCGATGGTGATCGTCTTGCCGTCGGGGAGACGATTGACGATGCGATATTGGCCGCCGACGCGCAGATCGACCTCCGCACTTTCGCAAGTAACCGGTCGCGGCCCCCACCACGCCAGAAGGTGCTCCGGCTTGGTCCAAACTTCGAAGAGGCGCGCCGCGCTCGCGCGGATGACGCGTCGAACGACGAGGGTGATCCCGCTCATCGACGCGGTTCGCCTTCTTCGTTCGACTGTTCGACGTAGCGCTCGAGGTCTTCGAGGGTGCGTTCCCAGAAGGGGCGATACTTCGCCAGGAACGAAATCGCGCCGTCGAGAGGGCGCGATTCGAGGTGACAGCGGTGATACCAGCCGTCGCGTTCACGACGGAGGAGCCCCGCGCGCTCGAGGACGCGCAGGTGCTTCGAGAAGCCGGGCAACGTCATGTCGAAGGGCTCGGCGAGCTCGGTGATCGGCGCGGAGCCTTCCGCGAGGCGCGCGATGATCCGTCGACGCGTCGGATCGGCGAGCGCAGAGAAGATCAGATCGAGCCGCGCTTCGTGCGCGGCGTTCGTCGAACGCCTTGACATACTTTCGTAAGAACTATACCAGATGGTTTACTGATTGCAACTCGTCGAAGGGTGTCCCTCATGTCGAATATTCATCAAGAAGTGAACCTGAAGTGCTCGCCGACGCACGTGTACGCCGCGCTGGTCGACACCGAGAAATTCGCCGAGATCACCGGCGCGCCGGCGTCGGGCGACGGCGCCGACGGGGCGTCGTTCTCCGCGTTCGGTGGCTACGTCGTCGGACGGAACATCGAGCTGGTTTCCGGCAAACGAGTCGTTCAAGCGTGGCGCGCGAAAACGTGGCCCGAGGGCGTCTATTCGATCGCGCGCTTCGAGCTCCACCCGGCCGGTTCGGGAACGAAGGTCGTGTTCGACCACGACGCGTTTCCGGCGGATATGAAGGACCACCTCGCGGCAGGCTGGCAATCGAACTACTGGGACAATCTCGCGAAGATCGGTTAGCGCGGGGGGCCGGCCGCGGGGGTTGAGGCAGTTTTCCCCCCGTTCCGGAAGACCTCGAAACGGCGGCGTTCGGCGCGGTCGAACGACAATCGGGTATGCTCGAGATTGTATGCCCGACGAGCTCCCATGAGGTTCGTGCGCCTCCGCTCGCTTCCGTGGTGGCTCGCGCTGGGCGCCGTCGTGATCGCGGGGCTCTTCTTTTTCGTGAACGGACGGAGCTATTTGGAGCGCCAAGCCGCGGTCCGTAAGTCGCTCGCCGCGCGCGAAGCGATGGCGGAAACGCTGTCCTTGCTGAAGGACGCCGAAACCGGCGTGCGCGGATTCTTGCTGACGGACGACGACGGCTTCTTGGACCCCTACGAGGTTGCGTTACCGAAGCTCTCGCAGGACCTCGACGTGCTCCGACGTTTCGGCGACGCGGAGCCGGCCGAGCACGCGCGCGCTCACCGGGCCATCGATCTCGTGCATCAGAAGCTCGCGGTCTTGAGTTACCTCATCGCGCGCCGGCGCGAGCACGACTTGAGCCCGCGCGAAGCGGTGCCACTGCTCGAGCAAGGGAAGGCCGTCATGGACGCCACTCGCGTCGAGGTGGCCGAGATGATCGCCGGCTCCGACCAGCGCCTCGCGCAGCGCGAGCAAGCGATGGCGGCCGTGACGTTGCGGCTGCAGCTGCTGCTCGGCACGGCGCTCTTCGGTGGCATCGCTCTCGCGTTGGTCGGATTGTGGAGCGCGCGAACCGACGCGACTCAGGCGCAGCTGACCAGCGAAGAACTCGCGCGGGAGCTCGAAGCGCGGGAACGAGCGGAGCAAAAATTCCGCGACCAGACACGCCTGCTCGAATCGGTGCTGACGAACATCGGCGACGCGGTGATCGTCCTCGACGCCGATCGCAACGTGTTGATCATGAATCCCGCCGCCGAACGCATGGTGCCGTACCGCGTGGGCGCGACGCTCTCGAAGGAGTGGTCGACACAGGTCGTCACTCATCTGCCCGACGGCAAGACGTTGTTCCCGCCCGAGAAGGGGCCGATGACGCGTGCGCTCCAGGGATTCGC
>DATBBD010000374.1:0-11338 GCA_036271175.1 Polyangiaceae bacterium
CCCCAAAACTGCGCGGCTTACGCGAGCCTGTCGCGGGCTCGCCGCGAGGCGTCGCTCAGGGCCAGGTGCGTCGCGTCGTACGCGCGCCATCCGCCACCGAGCGAACCAGCAGGCGAAGCCCGGCCGCCGAGGTGCTCTCGGCGGAACCCCTCACGGATGGAGCTGCTCGAAGCAACGCTGCTTCGAGCCCCCACTCTCTCGATCTTCGAAGAAAGCCTTCGAAGAAAACGGCCGCTACCGATCAGTCCTTCTTCTTCTTGTCGAAGATCTCGTCGATGAGGCCGTATTCCTTCGCCTGGCCTGGCCCCATGTAGAAGTCGCGATCGATGTCTTTCGTGATGTCGTCGCGACTTCGACCTGTGTGATCGACGAGGATCTGCGTAATCACGTCTTTCATGTGGCGGATCTCTCGAGCTTGAATCTCGATATCCGTCGCCTGGCCGCGCGCGCCGCCGAGCGGCTGGTGAATCATCACCCGAGAATGCGGCAAAGCGTATCGCTGACCCTTCTTGCCGGCGCCGAGCAACACGGCAGCCATACTCGCCGCTTGCCCGAGGCAGAGCGTGCTCACCGGGCAACGGACGTATTGCATGGTGTCGTAGATCGCCAGGCCGGCGGTCACGACCCCACCGGGTGAGTTGATGTAGAGCTGGATGTCCTTGTCCGGATCTTCGCTCTCCAAGAAGAGAAACTGCGCGATGATGATGTTCGCGACGTCGTCGTCGACGGCGCTGCCGAGGAACACGATCCGGTCCTTCAAAAGCCGGCTGAAGATGTCCCACGTGCGCTCGCCGCGGTGCGTAGTCTCCACGACGTGCGGGTAAATCACGGCGCTACTCGTCCTCTCGAGGACGTCGAGCGCTTGCATGCGGGTCTCGGGTCGTTTCATGTTCGAGGTTCTCGTCACGATATCTTGGCCTTGGATTCGATGATGTCGAGCACCTTGTTCTCGAGAATCATCCCGATCAGCATTTCCCGCTTCTTCGGGTCGCCATATTCGGCGCGAAGCTTGGCAACGTTCTTCCCGGATTGTTTACTGAGCTCGGCGAGCCCTTCTTCGATCTCAGGGTCGCCAATCTTGATGCCTTCCTTCTTCGCGATCTCGGCCATCAGCAACCCGGCGCGCACCTTCATCTCGCTCTCCGCCTGAATGCGCTGTCGCAGCTCGGGCGGGATGGTGCCTGGCCGGCCCGATCGACGCTGGAGCTCGACGACCTCGGACTCCGCGACCCGCATTTGCTGTTGCACGAGCGAGGGCGGCACCTCGATGGGGTTCTTCTCCACGAGGGTGCGGACGAGCGACTCGGCGACGGCGTTGTCCGACTCTTCCTTGAGACGTTTCTCGACTTCCGACGACAGCTCCTTCTTGAGGACTTCGAGCGTCGCGTAATCTCCGAGGTCCTTCGCGAACTCGTCGTCGAGCTCGGGGAGCACGCGCTCCTTGAGATCCTTCACCGTGAACTTGAACGTCGCGCGGCGGCCCTTGAGCGCGGGGTGCGGATGAGTCTCGGGGAGGTCGACCTCGACCAACGCGATCTCGCCGAGCTTCTTCCCGGTGAGGCCGGTGTCGATTGCCGGGAGCAGGTCACCTTTGCCGAGCTCGGTCTGGAGATCGTTCGCGCCCGCGTCGACGACGGCGTTGCCGTCCACCTCGACGGTGTAGTCCACGGTGACGATATCGCCGGCCTTCGAAGGCCGTTCCTCGGCGAGCGGCTCGAGCGTCGAATTCTCGCGACGGAGCTGCGCGAGCTCGGTCTCCAGATGTTCGTCGGTGACTTCGACCTTGGGGCGCGCCACTTCGAAGCCGTCGAACGCGACTTCGCCGATCTGCGGCAACACCTCGACCCTCGCCTTGTACGAAAACGGCTGATTTTCGACGATCTGGCTCGGCTCGATCGCGGGCTGCGCGACCGGCTGCACCTTCTGATCGCTCACGGCCTGGGCGAACGTGTCGTCCACCAAGCGCTGCGCGACGTCTGCCGCGACGCGAGAACCGAAGTAGTGGACCAGGATTTTCTTCGGGGCCTTGCCCGGTCGAAATCCCCTCACCTTGGCGGTCTTTGCCAAGGTCGAATAGGCCTTGTTCAACTCGCTCTTCACCTGGTCGGCCCCTACGCGAACATCCAGCTCGACCAGCACCGGACTCAACTTCTGAACGGTCACTTCCATGGGAGCGCCCTCCGTGCCACGTGGCGTGGGGAAGGTCAATCGAGTCCGCCTGGCCGACGAACGGGGCATTGTCCAAAAGTCGACGCCCCCGCGGAAGGGCAGTCCGCGGGGGCGTAAGGTGTCCCGTGGGAGGCCGGGACGACGACGCGCGAAGGATGCTCCGCACGCCGTCAAGGCAAGTAAGATTCGGTCTCAGTCTTCCAAGTCTTCTGCTTCGGCTTCGGCGAGCGCGGTCTCGAACGGATCGAGGTCGAATTCGAGCTCCGGTTCATGCGAGCCCTGAATCTCGTCCATCGACCATCCGATCCGCATGCCGGGACGGATCTCCTGACGCTCGAACTCAGCGAAGCTGCGGTAAGCTTTCGGAAGTGACATTCGCGATATTCTCCTCGGGCAACGACGTTCGGGGTTCCGGTCCGGGCAGCTGTGCGGCGAGCGCCGTTTCAGCCAAGTTAGGTAGGGCTCAGTAGGACTTGCACCTACATCTGAGTACACAGTACGACATCCCATCGGACCGTCCAAGAAATCCAAAGTTGTGGCCCCAGTTTCGATAAGGGAGTGAGAGCACCGGATGCCCAACGTCATTGCGATCGCCAATCAGAAAGGCGGGGTCGGCAAGACGACGACGGCCGTGAACCTGGCCGCGAGCCTCGCGGCCGCGGAGTTCCGGACCTTGCTCGTCGATCTCGACCCTCAGGCGAACGCGTCGAGCGGAGTCGGCATCGCGCCTCATACCGTCGAGCGGACGATCTACGACGCGTTGATCGGCAGCGCGTCGCTCGCCGACGTGATCCAATCGACGCAGATCCCGACTTTGTCGGTGGCGCCGTCGAGCCAGGACCTCACCGCCGTCGAGTACGAGCTATTCGAGGAAGGGTCGCGCGGGCAGCATTTGCGACGGGTGCTGGAGCAGCCGGTGGCGCAAAGCTTCGACTACATCGTCATCGATTCACCGCCGTCGCTCGGCGTGCTCACGTTGAACGTCCTCGCCGCCGCCGATCGCGTGATCGTGCCGCTCCAGCCGGAGTACTACGCGCTCGAGGGCATCACGTACCTGATGGCGACGATCGATCGAGTGAAGGGCTCGCTCAATCCGAACCTTACCGTCGAAGGCATCGTCCTCACGATGTGGGATCCGAGAAATCGCCTCGCGCATCAGGTCGCCGAACAAGTGCGCCGCCACTTCCGCGTGTTCGACGCGATCATTCCGAGGAACGTGCGGCTCAGCGAAGCGCCGTCGCACGGCCTTCCCGCGCTCCTCTACGACGTGTCGAGCAAAGGCGCGCAGGGGTATTTGAGCCTCGCTCGCGAGGTCATCGGGACGCATCCATGACGACGCCCGGGGGAAAGCCGCCGCGCGGGCTCGGTCGCGGCCTCGACGTGCTCTTGCCGACGCGCAAAGAGCCGGTGACGACCAGCGGCCAGAGCTACGGCAAAGGGAACGTCTTCGAGTGTCCCATCGAGAAAATCATCCCGCAAAAGGGACAGCCACGTCAGCACTTCGATAAAGATCGAATCGAAGAGCTCGCGCAATCGATTCGCGACCACGGGCTCATCGAGCCTCTCGTCGTCCGCAAGTTGGGCGACGAATTCGAGCTCATCGCCGGCGAGCGGCGCTGGCGTGCGGCGCAGCGCGCGGGCCTCCGCGAAGTCCTCGTCGTGGTGCGCGAGACGTCGGCGAAGGACGCCTTCGAGCTCGCGCTCATCGAAAATATCCAGCGCGAAGACCTGAACGCGATCGAGTTCGCCGAAGCGCTCTCACGCTTGCTCGAAGAGCACGGCTACACTCAAGAGACGCTCGCCGAACGCGTCGGCAAAGATCGCTCGACGGTCGCCAACGCGCTCCGCTTGCTCAAGCTGCCCGATCGCGTGCGGCGTTTGGTCGTCAAAGGCGAGCTCAGCGAAGGACACGCGCGCGCGCTTCTGGGGGCACCCGACGAAGCGAGCCTCGTCGCGCTCGCCGACAAGGTCGTGAAGGGCCGCCTCAGCGTGCGGCAGATCGAATCCTTGGTCCGCGGACAGAAACGCGGAAACGGCAAGAACGGTGCGGAAGCGGGACCGAAGGGCAAGAGCGCCGCGGTGCGGGACCTCGAATCGCGATTGAATCGAAAACTAGGGACGAAATGCGAGGTCCGCGACAAAGACGGCAAGGGCGAGATCGCCGTCGCGTATTCGAGCCTCGACGAGCTCGATCGGCTGCTGGAGTTGCTCCTTTAGCGACGCGGCCGTCGGCGACACGTCGTACGGCGACGCGCGGCGGCGTCACCGCATCGCGCTCACTTCAGCTCGCTGAGTGCCTTCTTGGCGGCTGCGCCGACCGCGCCGGTCGGGTCGAGCTCCGCGGCTTTCTTCAGCTCGGCCTTGGCGCCCTTCTTGTCTCCGTGAGTCCGCTTGTCCTGACCGAGGTAGTAGTGCGCCGGGGCGAACTTCGCGTCGCTCGCGATGGCGGCCTCGAAATCCGTGCGCGCGCCCTTGTCGTCGTTCTGACCGTGCTTGCAGATACCCCGCTGCACGCGAAGCTCCGGGTCGTCCTTCATACCGATGGCCTTGTCGAGCGCAGCGACGCAGTCGTCGAAGTCCTTCAACTTGCCGAGCAGGCGCCCCGCCGACGCGAGAACCGCGACGTCGGTGCTCCCGAGGATGGGCTTGAGCTGCGCCGTCGCGCCGGCGGCATCGCCGCTTTCGGCGAGCGCTTCCGCGTACAGAAAGCGAACCTCCTTGTCGTCCGGAGAGGCTTCGACGGCGGCCTTGAAAGCCGGGACCATTTCCTTGTTCCCCGTGGCTTCGAGCGCGACGGCCTTGTCGCGAAGGAGCGCCGGGCTGTTCGGCGCATTCGCGAGGCCCGCTTTGGCAGCAGCGAGCGCGCCCGCCGCGTCGTTCTGGTCGAGGAGCACGCCGGCGAGGTTCGTGCTCGCCTCGACGAGCTTCGGATCGAGCGCGAGCGCCTGCCGATACTCGTCGGCTGCCGATTTTCCGTCTTGGAGCCCCTCGTCGGCGACCCCGAGATAGAACGCTGCCTGCGGGTCTTTCGGTGAATCCTTCACCGCCTGATCGAGAACAGCCTTGGCCTTCGCGTAGTCGCCGGCCTGGATCGCATCCATTCCCTCTTTCACCTTCGAGCTCGACGCCGCGGCGGGCGGACCGGCCGCGGACGGCGAATCATCGAGCGGCGGCGGTTCGCTGGGCCCCGCGGGAGGCGGGGACGAGCCACCACAGGCGAGGGCGAAGGCACCGAGAAAAGCCCAGTAGGATTGCCGCAGGGTCGACATGGATCGTTCCTCTACCAAATCAGCGCCCGGGTTCGGGCGAGGGCGCGACCTTAGCCTGAAGCTTCGACGCGCGCGATGGTCGAGAGGAGATGGTCCTTCAACGCCTCGATCTTCGGCTCATCCAACATTTTTCCACCGGTCCCGTTCGTAACGTAGAACACGTCGGCGACGCGTTCACCCTCGGTGTTGATCTTCGCGAACGCGATGGAGAGGCCCGCGCGCTGGATCGCGCTCGAGAGCCAGAACAAGAGAGCGCGACGGTCGCGCGTGATGACTTCGATGATCGTGTGATTGGTCGCCGCGCGGTTGTCGACGTTGATCTTCGTGGCAACCGGCGGAGTCGGTCGCGACACCCAGCGCGACGACGCGGGCGCTCCGGTCGCGAGCTCGACGGGATCGGTTTCGCCCGCGAGCAAGAGACGGAGATCGCGCTCCAGTCCGGGGACCAGACGCACCGTCCCCGCCGCTTCTTGCCCGCTCCGGACCCAGAACATATCGAGGGAGCGCGTCGTGCCGTCGGGGCCGACCCAGGAATAGACCTGCGCGCTCAGCACCTTCAGCTTCGCGTGGCTGAAAGCGGCGGTAATCATCGCGAGCAAGCCGGGGCGATCGTCGGCGACGACGCAGAGCTCCACATAGGGTTCGCTGGTCGCGAGCACGCGGATCGCCGCGGGGCGAGCCATCGCTTCTTGAGCGAACGCGGCGTGCTGCGCAATCGCGGGTGGTTCGTTCGCGTAGAGGTATCGCTCGGGAAGCGCGCCGAGAAAGTGATCGAGGAACGCGCGGTCTTGGCCGTCGGGCCGCGCTTCGAGCACGGCTTTGACCACCGCCTCAGAACGCCCCGGACCGCGAGGCGGTGCGCCGGCGAGGTATCGCTCCGAGGCGACGTAGAGTTCGTCGAGCATGCGACGTTTCCAGCTCGTCATCGAGCCGGGGCTCGTCGTCGACACGTCGACCAAGGTCAACAAATAGAGCTCGCGCAGGCCCTCAGCCCCGTGCACTTCGCTGCAAAACTCCTCGAGCGTCCGGGGGTCGTCGATGTCGCGACGGGTCGCCACGTGATACATGCGGAGGTGCTTCAAGACGTGATGCGCCACCTCGGCAGCATCGGCTTCGGTGAAGCCGAGACGCGCGAGAATCTCTTTCGCGAGGTCGGCGCCGCGCTCGGGGTGATGTTTGCCGCCGCTGTCCTTGCCGATATCGTGCAAGAGCGCGGCGAAGAAGAGCGCGTGGGGCCGAGAAATTTCGGCCGCCAGCCGGCACGCGAGCGGGTGTTCGCTCGCGAGATCGCCGCGGCAGAGCGATCGGAGCAGATCGACCGCCGCCACCGAGTGAACGTCGACCGTGTACACGTGATAGATGTCGTGATGAACGCGGCCCACGACCGGAAGAAATTCCGGAATCATCGCGACGACGAGTCCGACGTCGTGCAAATCGTAGAGCACCGAGCCGCGCTTCAGCTTCGTTTGTTGAGCGACGCACACGAGGCGCACGAAGAGCTCTGCCGCCTCGGGGCTCTTGCGTAGCGACTCGCAGAACTCCGGATTCGCAACGGCCCGCGCGATCGACTGACGCGCAAAATCGTAAACCGGGACGTTCCGCTTGACGGCCTCGTCGTAAACGCGGAGCGCGAGCGCGGGGTCGGTGAAGAGCGCGTCGGGATCGACGAGCGACACCGCGTCGCGCTGCAGCTTCAGTCCACGTCCGATCGGCGTCTCGCGAGGACGCCGCCGCGGCGGCGGCTTCGCCCGGGTCAGGATCATCTCTCGTGCACGCGCGACGTTGCGCGCGTACCGGTAGTAGTCGCTCATGAAACGCTCGACGGCGGAGCCGCCCTCTCCGTAGCCGAGCTGGTCGGCGAGCTTCTCTTGCTGCTCGAAGCTCAGACGATCGGCGCGGCGCCCCGCCGAGAGGTGGAGCAAATTGCGAATTCGATAGAGAAACCCGCGCGCGGCGTCGATCTCCGCCCATTCTCGCGGCACGAGCACGCCGATGCGGACGAGCGCACTCACGTCCGAAACCTGCCAGCGTGCGCGCGCCGACCAATGTGCGATGTCGAGATCGCGTAGGCCGCCTTCGCCGTTCTTCACGTCGGGTTCGAGCAAGAACACCGATCCCCCGAAGCGCTCGTGACGTTCGTGCGCCTTTGCTTCGAGCGCGTCCAGAAAGCCGCCCACGTCGCCGGGCCCGAAGACCCCTTGGAACGCGCGCTCGAGGAGATGCACGCCGACGTTGCTGTCGCCCGTGATCGTGCGCCAGTCGAGCAGCGACGTCGCGGTCGGCAAGTCGCGCCGCGCGAGCTCGAGCACGTCCTCGGTCGTTACGACTTGGTGACCGATGTTCAGTCCCGCGTCCCAGAGCGGATAGAGCAGCGCCTCCGCCGCCGGTCCGGCGCTCGCCGAGTCCTTTTCGCAGAGCATGCGAACGTCCAGATCGCTCGCGGGCGCCAGCGACGACCGGCCATAGCTGCCGACCGCGGCCAGCGAGAGGGGACTCCAGGCGCCTTCGACGCTCATGGCGGTTCGCGCCGCATGGAAGAGCGCGGACAGGAGACCGTCGTAGATTTTCGCGTAGCGCCGCCCCGCCGGCAGGCCCGCCTCGAGCGCGCCATTGCCGATCATCGATTCGACGCTGGCGCGGTGCTGACTCAAATAGCGACGCAGCTCGGGAACGAGCTGGAACGACAAACGTTCGAGCAGGGGGCGCTCGGCGGGGACCAAGTGAGCCATCATGATTTCGGGGGTCTAGGCCCGCGACGGCGGCTTATAGCAGCCCCACGACCCAGGGGTCAGCGGCGGGCACCACAATGTTTCCGCACGGCGACGAAAGGGCAGCTAAACTATGGGGATGGGGTTATGTGAGGCAAAAGCAGGGCGGAGCCGTGCCCGGGCGCGCGCCTACGCGTTGATTTTATTGGGTTTATTTGCCCCTTCGACTGCCTTTGCCTACTGCCGATTGACGACTTGCGACGAGTCGCCGCAGCCCAAGGCATGCAAACCGGTCCTTGCCGGCACCTGCGCGGTGAGTGGCATTCCGTTGTTTTGGCCGGATCGCTGCCTCGGATTCGCCGTCCAGCAGAACGGTTCGCCGAAGCTGAACATTAGCTGGGAAGAGGCGGATCAGATTTGGGCGAACGCGTTCAAACCGTGGCTCGGGGCGAGCTGCGGCGGAGGCACGCCCTCGGTCGAGATGTTCGACATGGACGCGATCGCTGGACCCATTGTCTGCGACGAGCCGCAAGCCAACGTCTACGCCCCGAATGCGAACGTCCTCCTTTTTCGCGACGACGATTGGCCGTACGGGAACACACCCGGAGGAGTCGTGATCGCGCAGACGACGGTGACGGCGAACCTCGACAACGGCGAGATCATCGACGCGGACATCGAAGTGAACTCGTTCGATCCACGGAACGCGTCAGGGTTCGAAGACGGGTCGCTCGACCTTCGTTCGGTGTTGACGCACGAGTCGGGGCACTTTCTCGGACTCGGGCATTCGATGTTCCCGGGGTCCACCATGTCGCCGGACTACGACAGCGGACCCGGCGAAACGTTCGGCGCTCTGTCGTCCGACGACGTCGCAGCGATCTGCGCCGTTTACCCGACGCACCGAAATGCCCCGGCGTGCTCCTCACCGGAGACGACGAACGGCTTTTCGCGCTACTGCGGCGACGACGCGACGGCGAAAGCCGCACTCGGGTTGAGCGGCGATGACGCGAAAGGCTGCTCGTGTAGGACAGCAGCGTCGTCGGCCAACCCGGGTGGCGGAGGATTGCTCGTCGCGTCGTCGATCATTGGAATCTTCGGCGCGCTGCGGCGCACGAGACGACGAACGGAGAAGAAGTCACCATGAGCTCACGTTTCCGAGCGCCTTGCGGCGTGCCGCGACATGCTAGCCTGAACCCCATGCTTTCGAGACGTTCTCTCTTGCAGGGCGGCATCGCGCTCGCCGTCGGTGTCGCCGTGACCCGACGCGCTGAAGCATCGGTGATGCGCGCCCTCACACTTTCCGATCTGGTGAACATGAGCCAGTACGCCTTCGTCGGGACGCCGGCCGACGCGTTCTCGCAATGGGACACGATCGGCAAGCAGCGCCGCATCGTGACCTACACGCTGGTCGACGTGCACAGTTCGATCGACGGGCGTCCGACGCCGACGGCGAGCGTGATGCTGCGGACGCTCGGCGGCATCTCCGGCAACATCGGACAGGTCGTGCCCGGAGAAGCGATGCTCCGGACCGGCGAGACTGCTGCGATGTTCGTCACCACCTTGTCGAAAGACCTCTACGGCGTGACCGGCATGTCCCAAGGTCACTACCCGCTCTCGACCGACGGCTCTCGTCGGCTCCACGCGATCACGAACGGGCTCGAAATGCAGGCCGGACCCGACGCGGCCGTCCATCGCCTCGATGGTCGAACGGTGTCGGAAGTCGAAGGCCTCGTATTCCAGGAGCTCTCGCGTGGGACGCACTAACCTCCGCGGCGCGCTCTCGGTCGCCGCCGCGCTGTCGCTCGCTTCGCCGCGCGCGTTGGCGTTCTGTCAAACCACGACGTGCGACGCTTCGGGCTCGCAAGTCGGATGCGCCGTGGACGCCGACGGGTGCTCGACCAAGGGGCAACCGCTCTACTGGGCCGAGGGCTGCTTGTCCTTCGGCGTCCAAGAAGGCGGCTCGCCCAGGCGCGACATCACGTGGCAAAAGGCCGACAGCATCATCACGACGGCGTTCCAGCAATGGGTGAGCGCCGATTGCGGCAGCGGCGCGCATCCGTCGTTCAAGATGTGGGATCTCGATCAAGCCTACGGCCCGATGATCTGCGACGAGGTGCAGTTCAACCAAAACGCGCCGAACGCGAACATCTGGATGTTCCGTGACGCGACGTGGCCCTACGACAGCGCGAACGCAACCCTGGCGCTCACGACGGTCACCTTCGAGGTGAGCTCGGGGCGCATCCTCGACGCGGACGTCGAGATCAACTCGTTCGCCGTGGACATCACCACGAACGACCCATCGCAGGGCCCCGTGGGCGCCGACCTGCAGTCCATCGTCACTCACGAATCGGGTCATTTTCTCGGGCTCGCTCATTCGCGCGTCGCGGACGCCACGATGAACGCGTCGTACTCGCCGGGAGACATCAGCTTTCGCACCTTGTCGGCCGACGACGTGGAGGGGATCTGCACGATCTATCCGCCCGATCGCACCGTCGCAGCGTGTAGCCAGCCCGAGCCGGTGCACGGGTTCTCGCGCTATTGTGCGAGCGCCTCGGATAGCAGCAGCGACGGCTCGGCGACCCAAGGTACGAAGGGATGCGCGGTGGCGTCGATGGAACGGAGCGGCGGCAGCGGCGCTCTCGCGACCCTCGCCGCGACGTTGGGGCTCGTCGTGCTCCGCCGCCGGCGCGCGACACGCTGACGCACCTCCTGCGTCGATGACTCCCCTGCTCGTCGTGGCCGGCGAGGGCTCGGGCGACGCACTCGCCGCGCCCGTCGTGGCGGCGCTCGGCGCCGGCGCATTCGGCATGGGCGGGCCACGACTCGCGCGCGCCGGCGCGGAGCTCCTCGTGGATCAGCGCGGCGTCGCGGTGATGGGCGTCACGGCCGCCCTGACGAGCGCCTGGACTCACGCGCTCGCCGGCCTCCGCATCATTCGCGAGACCGATCGGCGCCGTCCTACGGCTGCGCTGCTGGTCGGCTACTCGGAGTTCAATGGGTGGCTCGCTCCGCGACTTCGTCGTCGCGGGCTCTCCGTGCTCTGGTATGCGCCGCCCCAGGTCTGGGCATGGCGCCCGGCGCGCGCTCGGCGGATCGTGCCGCACGTCGATGCCGTCGCGTTGCTCTTGCCCTTCGAAGCACCGATTTGGGAACGCGCCGGCGCGCGCGCGACCTACGTCGGTCACCCGGGCGTGC
>DATBBD010000375.1:0-14679 GCA_036271175.1 Polyangiaceae bacterium
CGGGAAAACCTTGCTCGCCAAGGCCGTCGCGGGCGAGTCCGGGGTTCCGTTCTTCTCGCTCTCGGGCTCGGACTTCGTCGAGATGTTCGTCGGGGTCGGCGCCGCGCGCGTGCGCGACTTGTTCCAGCAAGCGATGGAGCGCGCGCCGGTCATCATCTTCATCGACGAGCTCGACGCGATCGGCCGCGCGCGCGGCGGCGCCCGCGCGTTCGCCACCAACGACGAGCGCGAGCAAACCCTGAATCAACTCCTCGTGCAGATGGACGGCTTCGACGCGAATGATCGCGTCGTGATCATGGCCGCCACCAATCGGCCGGAAATCCTCGACAAAGCGCTGCTCCGCGCCGGCCGCTTCGATCGCCGCGTCGTCGTGGACGCGCCGAACCTCGCCGGCCGTAAAGAGATCCTCGAGGTGCACACCCGCACGGTGAAGCTCGGCCTCGACGTGAACCTCGAGATCGTCGCGCGGCGTACGCCGGGCATGGTTGGCGCCGATCTCGCGAACCTGGTGAACGAAGCCGCCCTCGCCGCCGCTCGTCGCGGGTCGGAGGTCGTCTCGCTCGCCGACTTCGACGAAGCCATCGATCGACTCCAACTCGGACTGAAAAAGCACGGCCGAGTGATGACCGAAGACGAAAAGCACCGCGTCGCGTTCCACGAAGGCGGCCACGCGCTCGTCGCGCTTTCGGTCGAGCACACCGATCCCGTGCATCGCATCACGATCATTCCGCGGTCCATCGGCGCGCTCGGTGCGACCTTGCAACTCCCGACCGAAGAGCGGTACTTGATGACTCGCGAAGAGCTCCTCGATCGACTCTGCGTGCTGCTCGGCGGCCGCGTCGCGGAAGAGCTCGCGTGCGGCAGCATCTCGACGGGCGCGTCGAACGATCTCGAGAAAGCGAGCGAGATCGCGCGTCAAATGGTCTGCCGTTTCGGTATGAGCGACGCGCTCGGTCCGCTCACTTACGGCGAACCGATGGGCTCGAGTTATCTCGAAGGCTCGGTCGGCTTCACCGAGAAGAACTACAGCGACACCACCGCCGAGCGCATCGACGCCGAGGTGCGCAAAATCATCGACCACGAGCATGCGCGCGCCACCGAAATCCTCAAAGAGCGCCGCGGGATCCTCGAAGCGCTCGTGGACAAGCTCATCGCCGTGGAAACGCTCGACGGCGAGGCGCTCCGTCAGCTCGTCGAACAGAACACCCGGAAGGCCGCCGAATAACTAGACGCGGCGCATACCCGAGCCGTTCGATTCGAGTTTTGTTGGTGCGACTTTGCGGCCACCGCGCTCGCGCGGGCGCCACTCGCACGCCGGCAAGCGCCGGCTATTTGCCCTGCTTTTTCCGGAGCTCGGCGAGGTCGCTCAAGTTCGCGGCGGGGCGCGGATCGTTCGGGTCCAGAGCGGCGGCTTTGCGGAACGCTTTTTCGGCTTCGTCGAGCTTGCCCTGATCGGCGAGGACGTCGCCCAGGTTGATCCACGCCGAACCGAGCTTCGGATCTTTTTCGATAGCCTTCTTCAACGTCGCAAGCGCGCCCGGCAGATCGACGAGCTGGTGCTGGCAATACCCGAGGTTCGACAGATACGTCGCCTTGTCCGGCGCGAGCGCGACGGCGCGCTCGAGGAGCGGGCGCGCATCGGTCGCGCGATTCGCGGCGAGGTACGCGGTCCCGAGATCGGACACGGCGCGCGCTTCGTTGGGCTCGAGATCGACGGCGCGCCGGTAGGAGACGATCGCTTCCTGCACGCGGCCGCGCATCATGAGCGCCGTGCCGAGGTTCGCGAGGCGCTCCGGATCGTCGGGGTCGAGGGTGGACGCGCGCTGCAGCCGTTCGAGCGCGAGATCGGCTTTCCCCGTCGCGAGCAGCGCGACGCCGAGCGCCGATTGCGCTTCCGGGTCGTCCGGCGCGAGCGACGCGCCGCGCTCGAGCTCGGCGAGAGCGGCATCGGCCTTCCCCTGAACGAGCAGGAGACGACCGCGCTCGACGTGAGCGGGCCCGTAGCCGTCGTCCATTTTGACGATGCGATCCGTCTCGGCGAGGAGCGAACGGACGCGGGGATCGTTCGGCGCCGCGCCGTAGTCCGTCGGCACGTCGCCGGCCGCGAAGCGCACGCGAACGAGCCCGACGCGCGGCGCGGGATCTTTCGGCGCGAGCTTCCGCGCTTTTTCGTAGTGGAGCTTCGCGGCCGCGAGATCGCCCCCGCGATACGCCTGATCGCCCTGAACGAGCTCGAGATCCGCCGGTTCGCCCGACCCGCGCGCGAGACCACCCGCCACGAGATTGGGCCCGGTCGCCGGAGCGCCGGTCGCACCCGTCGCGCCCGGCACCGCGGGAGCACCGGTCGTCCCGGGTCGCCCATGCACGCCGCTCGGCGCGGCGCCGCCACTCGCCGTCGCGCCGCTCGGTGCCGCTGCGCTCGCGCTGCTCGCTGGGCTCGGCGCGCTGGCGCTGCCCGGCGCGTTCATCGGTGCCGCTCCCGCATTGGCCGGCGCGTTCGCCGCCGTTCCCGCATTGCTCGCGGCGCCGGTCGCGTTACCCGCCACACTCGACCCCGTCGCGCTCGCTACGCTCGGCGCCGTGGCGCCGGGCGGCGTCGCGTCGGGCGGCACGTGGCTCACGACGACCGTGTCGGCGTCCTTCGCCGGCGACGGCGCGCCGCCGCACGCGACAGATTCAACGCCGCCGAGAATCGCGCAGAGCGCCCCCCAACCCAGAAGTCGCTTCATGGATTTACCGCGCCCCTTTGCGCCGTCTCATCAGCAGATGCCGCCGTCGGCCGTCCTCGCGTCGGCACGCTCGTGACCGTCGCCGAGGTGGCTACGGCTCCCCGTCTCATCCGTCTTGTTTCACGGTGTGTTCTTTGCCGTCGAAACGGTAAATCGCGACCTTGCCGTCGATCGCCGTCTGCACGCACACCGGCCGCTTCCACACGCGAACGAGCGACGTGAGCGTCTCTTTCGCGTAGTCGGGCCGCAGATCGACGCCCTGGTGCTGGTGCTTCAAGAGGAGCTCGCCGCGGTTCTGGTAGTTCGCGTCTTCGACGTAAATGTACGGCTGGCCGCGGTTCGTGAGCTGGAAGAGGAGCTTCTCTTTGACCTTCCGGAATTCGCGCGTCTCTATTTCGAAGCGGTCCGAGCGATTGGACCATTCGTACGTGAAGAGCTTGTGCCGGATCGCGAATTCCGGCGTGAGAAACTCGTCGATGAAGGTGACGTCGTTGTAGAGCGAACGCACCTCGAAGAGCTTTTGTTTGCCGAGGCCGAGCCGGAGATCCCAGTGCTTCTTCACCTCGAGGTCGTCGCACTCTTCCCACTCGCGGCCGAATTGGCCCTTGTCCCAGCGCTCTTCGATGTCGCGGAAGAGCTCGACCCCGAGCTTGTACGGATTGATTTGCCCCGGGCTCGTCGCCATGACGGCCGCGTTGTTGTCGGCGTAGTCGAGGATCTCGCTCGCGTCGCAGACCCGCTCGGTCATGAGGCGCGAGTGCCAGTAGCTCGCCCAGCCCTCGTTCATGATCTTCGTCTGGATCTGCGGCAAGAAGTAATACGACTCCTCGCGCACCACTTCGAGAATGGCCCGCTCCCAGCGATCGAGCGGCGCGTGCTGCGTCAAGAACGAGAGCACGTCTTGTGACGCTTCTTTCGGGAATTTTCCCTTCGAGCGGTCGCGCTCGGCGAGGATCTTCTTCTTTTGCTCCTCGAGGTACTCCTCGGGGTTGATGAACTTGTCCATGTACTCCTTCGCCTTCAGGCGAGGGACATCGACTTCGGCCGGATCTTCGTCTTCCGGCTCCGGCTTGTGCCTGACGACGAAAGGCATCCAGGGATCGATCAGGTTCTCGAGCGACAAGCAATGATCGACGAAGGTCTCCACCTTTTCGATCCCGTGCCGATCGACGAGGCGGCGGACGATGGCGCCGTGGTTCGCCATCTTGTCGATCCATTTGCGGTTCGGATCGTAGTCGCGGCCGGAGCGCTTCGTCGGGTCGACCACGACGCCGGAAGCGTCGAGATCGGTCGAGCGGAACGTGAAGTTGTTCCGGAAAAAATCGACGTGCCCGAGCACGTGGCACATGACGAGCTTCTGATCGGTGAGGCTATTGCCCTCGAGCAGATACGCGACCGACGGGTTGTTGTTGATGACCAGCTCGTAGATCTTCGAGAGCCCGTATTCGGTACTCTTCGCGAGCCGCTCGTACTCCATGCCGAAGCGCCAGTGCGGGTAGCGGTTCGGAAAGCCGCCGTAGGCCGCGATCTCGTTCATCTGGTCGTAAGAGACCATCTCGAAGATCACCGGGAAGAAGTCCAGACCGTACTCCGCCGCGACTTCTTCGATCTTTCGTTGTTCGGCGCGGAGATACCGCGGGATGCGTGACGCCGCGAACGATGCCATCCCGCTTATTTCCCCTTTCCGAGGAAGTCTTTGATGCTCCCGACGATGCCGTCCTTGTCGCGGATTTCGCTGGTGACGACCTGCTCGTCTTTGCCGAAGTGCTCGCGCAGGTCTTTGATGAACTGCCCGGAGCCGTACGGGCTCTCGACCTGGCCGTACGCGAACATGTTCGCGCGCGGCAAGATGTTCTTCTTCAGGAGCTCCATGCACGTGAGCGTGTCGTCCATGCTCCAGTTGTCTCCGTCCGAGAAGTGGAATGGGTACACGTTCCACTCTTCCGGCGTGTAGTGATCATCCATGATTTGCGAGCAGAGTCGGTACGCGCTCGAAATCATGGTGCCGCCCGATTCACGCGTGTGAAAGAACGTGTCGCGGTCGACCTCGCGCGCGACGGCGTCATGGATGATGTAGCGGCTCTCGAGGCCCTGGTAATGCTTCCGGAGCCAGGTATCGATCCAGAAGCTCTCGATGCGGACGATTTCCTTCTGGTCGTCGCCCATCGAACCCGAGACGTCCATCATGTAGATGATGACGGCGTTCGCGACGGGCTCGGTGTTTTCTTTCCACGATCGATAGCGGCGATCTTCGTGTTGCGGCACGACGACCGGATTGGCCGGATCGTAGATACCGTTCGAGATCGCGCGCTTCAGCGCCTCGCGATAGGTGCGCTTGAAGTGCCGGAGCGACTCGGGACCGGCCTTGCGGATCCCCGTGTAGCGATCCTTCGCGCTCAGGATCTTGTTTCTGCCCTTGTTCTCGATCGCCGGAAGCTCGAGCTCTTCGCCGAGAATGTCGGCGAGCTCGTCGAGTGTGATGTCGACCTCGAGCACGTGCTCGCCGGCCCCCTCGCCTGCTTTGCCCGCGCCGCCCTCGGCCTCTTGACCCTGGCCGTTCACCGGATCGCCGGCTTGGCCTTCGCCTTCACCGACACCGCCGCTCTGTTTCGAGCCGTAGATGAACCGCGGAATGTCGATCTGGGGCACCGGGATCGAGACGAGGTCGCGACCCTTCCGGCCGATCATCTCGCCCTGGGAAATGTAGCGCCGCAGATTCTGTCGGATCTTCCCCCGAACGATGTTTCGAAACCGCGAGTGATCCTGGTCGATCTTGAGGGACATCCGAGCTTCCCATCGACCATAGCGCTTCCTCGCTTCCAGACCAAACAGCGCCGCGCGCCCACCGGCGAAAATGAGCCGCCCACTCGAAGGACGAGCACCAGGAACGCCGCTCTGATATGAACGAGGTTCCGTATGAAGACGGTTCCGGGGTCTCGATACCTCCGCTTCCGCTGCACAGGGTGCGGCAATTGCTGCAAGGAGCCCCTTCTGCCCTTGACGGATGCGGACGTGAAACGCATCGCCCAACACACGGGCGATAGCGCCACGGAAATCGTTCGCTGGGTCGATCGGCTCGGCATCGACATGGACGATGAACCGGAGGCGTTCGTCCGGCTCCGGCAAGGCAAGCGAGTCATGGTGCTGCGGCATCAGCGCGGGGGCTGTCGTTATTTGGGCGACGACAACCGGTGCACCATCTACGAAAGTCGTCCGCTCGGTTGCCGGGTCTATCCGCTCGACCCCGAGTACAACTCGAAGGGCAAGCTACGGCGTCTCACGATCGTGCGCGCCACCGAGTGCCCGTACGAACTCGACGGCAAGAACGACGTCGAGGAGCTTCGCGTGCTCCACGGGCGTTACTCGGACGCGCACGAAGCCTTCAATCGACGGATCGCCGATTGGAATCGCGAACAGGAAGCGCGCCGTCGGAAAGGCCGCTCGGCTCAAACGAGCCGCGAGTTCCTGTCGTTCCTCGGCCTCGATTAAAGAGAAGAACCGGTGCCCGATTTGGAGGGAGGGGCACTCACTGCGGCGAGCGTCGACGAGGAGGCGCGACGGCGCGACACTGCGCGAAGCCGCGCGCCGACTTCTTCGAAGTCGATGTCCTGCTTGATCACGTAGTCGTCCGCGCCGGCATCGAAGGCGCGCAGCCGATCGCGCGGCTCGTCGCGTGCGGTGAGCATGAGCACGTGCGCCATCGGGTGCTGCGCGCGAATGACCGGACACAATTCGATGCCGCTGCCATCCGGAAGCTGCCAGTCGAGCAAGACCGCGTCGTACTGCTGCGCGTCGAGCATTTCTCGCGCTTCGGCGAGATTGCCCGCCATATCCATCAGGAAACCGCGCTTCGACAGCACGCGCGCGACGTTGACGCGAATTCTCACCTCGTCGTCGACGATTAACACCCTCAAATTTCGCATGGCATTGAAAGCGTACCCCCAAAGCGCGCCGCGTCGAGGGCAGAGGGCGCGAGTCGCGAGAACCACATCGTCACTATTTGCCGAACCCACTTCGCCGCCACGACGACACGACAAGCCACCTTTACGGGCTTTTTCGGCTCAACTCCGCCGTTCCGCAACGTCGCTCCGACGTCGCGAGCGCCCCCCACGGCTCGAAAAAGCGGCGCCCATCGACACCTTAAGTCTTCGTTAGGCGCGAACGCGGAGGGGTCGGTTCCGCCGTGCGAGGCCCTTCCGTCGCGAGTGGCGGGCGCACCGAGACGGCGGCACGACGTCACTCGTCGATGATCTTGAGGCCCTTGGCGACCAGCGGCGACAGCACCGGCTTGTCTTCGATGGGCGCGCCGCTGACGTACAGGAACTTCAGCTTCGTCATTTCCTTCAAGGGCGCGAGGCTCTTCACGGCCGTCCGCTGGATGCTCAGTCGCTCGAGATTCTTACAATTCGCGAGCGGCGTGAGGTCGCTCACGAGCGTATCGTCGATCTGCAGATCGGTGAGGCCGACCATGTCCTTCAGCGGCGTGAGATCGGTGATCATCGTGTGGCCGAGATCGAGCCGATCCATCTTCGTCATTTGCGCGAGAGGTTTCACGTCGGCGACGTGGTTCAACGAGGCGCGCAACGACTCGATGTTGTGGAGCCCGGCGATCGGGCTCAGGTCGTCGAGCTTGCCCGCCCCGAGGAACAGCTCTTTCAATCCGGTGAAGTGCGGATAGATGCACACGTCGAGCTCGTCGGTCCTCGCTTGAGACACGTTCACCGAGCGCACTTTCGCGAGATCGGAGACCATGATGTCTCCCTCGGGCTTGGTCAGCTTCAAGCGAATGTTCGCCTCGAGCGCCGTGTTCCCGTCGAAGTCGACGACCTTGCCGGGCTTGCAGTCCTTGAGCTCGTGTTTCTTCGGTGCTTCGTCGAGCGCAGCGGACGCACTCGGCGGAGGCATCGGAGGCGGCGTGGGCGCAACCGTCGCCGCGGCCGTCGCGGAGGGCTCGGTCGTCTCCGTCTTTTTGTCGTCGCACGCGACGAGCCCGAACGCGCTCGACGCGACTGCGCCGATCACGACGAGCTCGCGCCACACCCCGACCACCGACGTTGCCTTCCGTTCGTCTTTCATGGCGAGGTAGGGTAGTCGCAAGCCGCGTTCAAAGCGCCTGGAATCACCCCCAGCGCACTTTGTCGATCCGACTGAAATCGAGAACCTCGGTGCTCCTTCCCCTGCTCGGCTCGCTCGTGCTCCTCGGAAGCGCGTTCGCCGTCGTCTGGGGGCGGCTACTCCGCGCGCGAACGGCGACGGCGTCCGAACCGCTGCTCCCGACGCCGTTCTTGGTCCTCGTCGGGTTCGTCACGGATTTTCTCGACACGCTCGGCATCGGCTCGTTCGCGACGACCACGTCCGCGTTTCGTCTCTCGCGACGGGTCGACGATCGCCTCATTCCGGGGACGATGAACGTCGGTCATGCGTTGCCGACCATCGTGCAAGCGCTCATCTACGTGACCATCGTCAAGGTCGAGATGACGACGTTGCTCCTGCTCATCGGTGCGGCGGTGGCCGGCGCGTGGCTCGGCTCCGGATTCGTCGTGCGCTGGCCGCGTCGCGCGATTCAAGTCTTCGTCGGCACCGCGCTGCTCGTCGCCGCGACGATCATGGGAGCGACGGCGCTCGGCGCGTTGCCGAAGGGCGGCGACGCCGTGTTCCTTCGAGGCCCTGCCCTGGCCGTCGCCGCGTCGGGCAACTTCGCGCTCGGCGCCCTGATGAGCGCCGGAATCGGACTCTACGGCCCGTGCATGATCCTCGTCAGCGTGCTCGGCATGAGCCCCAAAGCGGCTTTTCCGATCATGATGGGCTCGTGCGCGTTTCTCATGCCGGTAAGCAGCATCCGATTCGTGCGCAGCGGCGCCTACGACCCTCGCGCCGCGCTCGGTCTCGCCGTCGGCGGCATTCCCGCGGTGCTCATCGCGGCGTTCGTGGTGAAATCGCTCACCCTCGACGCAGTCCGGTGGCTCGTCATCGCGATCGCCCTGTACACCGCCGCCACCTTGTTGCTTTCGGGGAGAACGCCGGAGACAAAGGTTCCCCGACAAAAATAACAGGCCTACCCATGGCCGGACGCGCGGGCTCGCGCTCGGCGAACGGGCACGGAGTGGCAAAATCGACTGGGGCACACGGCTTGCAGTGCCGAGTTCATGCGAACGCATTGGGCCGCCGCGTGCCTACTGGGCGCAGTCGCCTGCTCGTCGGGTGAAGACGGCACGGTAAAGGGCAATCTTCGTGGCTCGACCACCGAGGCGGGGGCGACGAAGGACGACCACACCCCAGGCGACGCTGACGTGGCCAGCGCTGGCGGTCGCGCTACTCAAAGTGACTCCGGTGTCGCGACGGGAGGCGGTGGCACGGGTGGCGAAGGGCCCAACGGCTGCGGCGTCGGCGGTGCTCTTGGATACTCGCTCCGTATCCCGGAGATGCGCGTGTCGATCGACACCTCATGGGTGGGCATTGCCGGGGGTTCGGTGAGCGCGTGCCTGAACGACGTGTGTACGGATTTCGGAATTTCGAGCGACACACCGTCGTCGTCGACCGTGCTCTTGCCGTCGTCGTCTGGGCTCGATCCGAGTGCGCGACCCTACGTCACTCTCTATGACGACGACACCGGAGCGCTCAGCGTGACGGTCGACTGGTCTCTCGACGGCGTCCCTGCGGAAAGCGACGTCTTCTCGATTCGCGTCGAGAACGTCGAGCACCAAATCGTCGCGTCGGACCGCGAGCTCGCCACGTATCACGTCCCGCAGGTTTGCCCCTGCACTGGTCCGTGCGGGTCCGCGAGTTTGACGGAGCTGCCTTCTGAATCGGACGCTGGCGCCCGCGACGCCGGGTACGACGCTTTCGCCGATCAGGATTTTTGACGCGCGTCGCGGTCGACATCCGCCGGCACGCTTCGAAGCCTCGCCGAAACGAGCGCTTTTTCCCCAGTGTTGCGGAAAAAAACGGCCAGCGAATCCGCGCGCGAGTGCACGAACGCCACAGGACAGGGCGCGGCGTTCGTGCGAGCCTGCGAGGCAGACGAACGACGAAAGCCGAGGAACGCTCCCATGACTCTCTGCCCCATTGCTCTCGCGGTTGGTTGCAAGAAGTGCCCTGCGTTCAGCGTCTGTCCGTTGAAGACCGTGCTCGGCGATCAGAAGGCCGAGGCGCCGAATGACAGCACGTCGCCAACGACGCCGCCGAAGTAGCACGCGGGAAACCGTCGGCGAACGGAGCGTTACGCGGACGGCTTCGCGCCGCGGAGCAGCTTCGCCGCGTCGAGCGCGCCGTAGGTAAAAATAACGTCCGCGCCGGCACGGCGGATGGAGAGGAGACTTTCGAGGAGGCAGGCGTCGTAGTCGAGCCAGCCTTTTTCGTGAGCGGCCTTGAGCATCGCGTACTCGCCGCTCACGTGATACGCGGCGACCGGGAGGCTCGAGTGTTCGCGGACGAAGCGAACGACGTCGAGGTACGGAAGCGCGGGCTTCACCATGACCCAATCGGCGCCTTCGTCCTCGTCGGCGTGGAGCTCGCGGAGCGCTTCGCGCACGTTCGCGGGGTCCATCTGGTACGTTTTTTTGTCGCCGCCGCGCGGAGCGGAGTCGAGCGCCTCGCGAAACGGACCGTAGAAGGCCGAGGCGTACTTCACCGAGTAGCTGCAGATGCCGACTTGATTGAACCCCGCGTCGTCGAGAGCGCCGCGGATCGCGCCGACGCGGCCGTCCATCATGTCGCTCGGCGCGACGATGTCGGCGCCGGCTCGTGCCTGAGCGACGGCCATCGCGGCGAGGATCGGTACGGTGACGTCGTTGTCGATGCGCCCCTCGACGAGCACGCCGTCGTGACCGTCGGAGCTGTAGGGGTCTAGCGCGACGTCGGTGATGACGAGGAGCCCGGGCACCTGCGCTTTGAGCTGCGAGACGGCGCGCTGGAGCAAGCCCTTCGGATTTTCGCTCTCGCGCCCGCGAGGATCCTTCAGCGCGTCGTCGATGGCCGGGAAGAGCGCGACGGCGGGGACCCCGAGATCGCGCGCCGCTTTGCCGCGTTCGACGAGCAAATCGATGCTCAGGCGCGATTGCCCGGGCATCGACGAAATCGGCGTGTCTTTGCGCTGACCTTCCTGCACGAAGAGCGGCAAGACGAGGTGGTCCGGCGAGAGCGTCGTCTCGCGGACGAGGCCGCGGAGCGCTTTGTTGACGCGATTCCGGCGCGGTCGGCTCAGCATGCCCGGAGCGTAGCATCCCCTGAATTTCAGGACACGCCGAGAACCTCGAGGTACGTGCGGCGGACGACTTCGGTCGTGTCGCGGTACACCTCGAGCAGGGCCTCGGCTTCGTTCTGGATGGGCGTCGCGGGAATTGCCATGCGGCGCGCGAGCTTCGCGAGGCCGCCCGCGCTCTCGTCGAGGCGCGTCGCGCCGGTGCCGTGCACGATGCGGATGCGCTGCTCGAGCCGCCGCAGAAAGACGTAGCCGTCGCGGAGCGACTCGAAGGCCTCGCGCGACAGGTAGCCAGAGTCGTGAAGGACGTGGAGCGCGCCGACGGTGTCGGTCGTTCGAACGCGATGATCCTTGCCGTGCCGCATCTGCAGCCATTGCGCAGCGAACTCGACGTCGAGAAGGCCGCCGCGGCCGGTCTTCAAATCGTGACGCCCTGCGCGTTCGCGTGCGAGCTCGGTTTCCATGCGCATCCGCAGGTGATGGATTTCTTCGGCGGGGGGTGCGCCGCCTTCGTAGGCGGCCGCGTGCGCCACTTCGACCACGCGCGCGCCGAGCTCGAGGTCTCCCGCGGCGGCACGGGCGCGGAGCAAGGCTTGCCGCTCCCACGCAGCCCCCGACGACAGCACCGTGAGCCGATCGGCATCGCTCGCGCGCTCGCTCGACGGCACGCCGTGGTACCGCGCAAATTGCTCGATCGACGTGACGAGGAGGCCGTGCGATCCCGACGGCCGGAGGCGCGTGTCGAGCTCGTAACCGGTGCCGTCGGAGTGCGCTTCGGAAATCAGACGCACGATGCGCTGCGCGACCCGTGAAAACCAATCGGCGGGATACGGCACGTCGGGAACGGCGGCTCGATCGTAGACGAACAATACGTCGAGATCGGAGCCGTAACCGATGTCGCCGCCCCCGAGCTTGCCGACGCCGATCAGCGCGAGCCCCTTCGGATCGTCTCCGGTCTCGAACCGCGCCGCATGCCGCAGCACGCTGTCGGCGAGATCGGAGAGCACGCGCGTCACGGCGCGAGTCGGCAGCGCGCCGGCGAGATCGGCGATCGCGACCTCCAAAGTGACGCGCCGTTGCGCACGACGGAGCGCGCCGATGAACGCGTCGCGACGATCCTGAGGGTCGGTCAGGAGAGCCGAGTCGCGCGTATACGTCGCGAGCTCGTCTTCGACGACCGCGTCGGCCTTTCCGATGGGAAAGGAGCCTTCGCCGAAGAGCAAGATCTCGGCGAGATCCGGATGAGCGACGATGGAATCGCCGACGAACGCGCTCGCGCCGAGCACGGTGATGAATCGCGAGAGCGCGTGGGGATCGGCGGCGAGCGCCGCGACGTACGAGTCGGAGGTGAGAAAACGCCCGAAAAACGAGCGCAAATATCGCGCCGCCTGCTCGGGATCCGACGAGCTCTGCAAGGCTTCGAAGACTTGTTCGGCGAAATCCGGAAAGCGGTCGCGTGTACGACCGCCGAGGAGATCGTCCGGGCCGCGCGCAAGCGCGAACAGGTGCTCGCCGACCTCGGCGTTTTCGAAACGCTCTTTCGCGGCTTCCTCGACGTCTTGCCGTCCGAGCTCGAACCCGGCGAGGAGCGCCGTGTATTGCGTGTGGGGGCGCGCTCCGCCGGGCGAGAGCGATGCGAACAGCTCGGCGACCGCGAGACGGCTCTTGCGGAGCGCGGTGAGGAAGCTCCGGGCGTCGGGGAAGCCGACGATGCGGGCGAGCACTTCGATCTCGCCGTCGTCACGAGGGAGCGCGTGCGTTTGCAAGCCGGAGCGCCACTGCACGGCGTGCTCGGCTCGCCGGAGCAAGAGGTACGCGTCGGTGACCTCGCGGGCTTCGCGATCGGTGACGAGCCCCTTGATGTAAAGGCGTTCGAGCGCCGCAAGCGTTCCCGTGACGCGGAGCGTGGGCTCGTTGCCGCCCCAGATGAGCTGGAGCGCCTGAACGAAGAACTCCGCTTCGCGAATGCCGCCGCGTCCGAGCTTCAAATCGCGCTCGCCGTCGACCTTGAGCTCAGTGCGCGAGCGTCGGACGAGCTCCGCGAGCGCCGTGGCGACCTTGGGGTCGACCTCGCGCCGGTACACGAACGGCATGACCACTTCGCGCCGGAACGTCGCGCCGAAGTCGAGGTTGCCCGCGATCGGACGCGCGCGGAGGAGCGCGACGCGTTCCCAGAGACGCCCCCAGGTTTCGTAGTAGCGCTCGGCCGCGGCCGCCGAATAGACGATGGGGCCCTGCGAACCCTCGGGTCGTAGGCGGAGATCGACGCGCCAGACGAAGCCGTCCTCGGTGGGCGCGTCGATGGTCGCGACCGCGCGGCGTGCCACCTCGGTCCAGAACTGATGCAACGTGACGTCGCCGGCCGCGCCGTCGTCGGTGTCGTAGATGAGAATCAAATCGACGTCGGAGCCCGCGTTCAGCTCATGGCCGCCGAGCTTGCCCATCCCGAACACCGAGAGGACCGACGGCGATCCGTCGGCGCGACGCGGCGCGCCGAATTTCTGGCTCATGAAGAGGTAGGCCTCGGCGAGCGCGACTTCGAAGCCCGCTTCGGCGAGGTTCGAGAGCTCGAGCGCCGTCACGTCGACGGGCGCGCCGCCGAGCGACCGCGGCAGCGCTTCGCGGAGCGCGATGCGCGCACGCTGCACCCAGGTTCGCCGGCGAAGCGCGATCTTTACTTGTTCCAGATCGTCGAGGTCGACCTTGCGGAGCACGGTTCCGAGGATGAATTGACGGCTGCGCGGCGAGCGCACGCCGCTTCGCTCGATGCGTTCGAGCGCTTCGAATTGCCAATCGTGCACCGGGCGAAGCGGCGGAAACGCCGTACCGAGGAGGACGCCGAGCTCGAGCCCACCTTGCCTGCCGAGATCGCCGAGAAGGTCCTCCGCCCGTCGTTCGTCGATGGCCCGGGCTCTCGCCAGCGGGCTCTCCGGGGCGCTCTTCACGGCGTTTAATTACCACGTGACACGATTTCCGCGTTTGGCGGAACGCACCGACCAATGGCAAGGTGTCGCCGAATATGTCGCTTCGACGCCTTCAAGGCGCCTTTGCCCTCGCCCTGACCGCATGCGCGGCAGCGCCGCGAGCCCCAACCGCGAGCGCTCGAGTCGCAGCGCCCGCGATCGCTGGACGAGCGCCGGGCGAAGCGCCCCTTGCGGCGAGCGACGTCACGCCGACGTCCGCGCCGACGACGGAGCCCCCCCAAGAAGCCGACGAAAACGACGAAGAGGGCGATGACGAGGCAGGTGACGAGGGCGACGGCGTGCGCCCAGCCGACGCGACGCCGCTCGCGGCCCATCCGCTGTCACACGTCAGCGACGCGGAGATCGATCATCGCGTCACTGACGATCCCGCGGCGCTCGGGTCGATGTCGATCGGCAAGCCGAACGGCGGCCTCCTCTTCAACGGCGTGCAGATGCCCGAGGGCGCCGGCTGGACGCGCGTCGATCCGTCGCACGAATGGGGAACCGAAGAGACGGTGCAATACCTCGAGACGGCGATCGCGGCCGTCGACGCGGCGTTTCCGGATTCACCGAAGCTCGCCATCGGCCACATCAGCGGAAAAAACGGCGGGTATCTGACGCCGCACGTTTCGCATCAGGCGGGTCGCGACGTCGACATCAGCTACTTCTACAACGGTGAGACGCAATGGTATCGGCGCGCCGACGCGAACAACCTCGACGCGGCGAGGACCTGGGCGTTCGTGCGGGCGCTCGTGACCCAAACCGACGTCGAGATGCTGCTCATCGA
>DATBBD010000376.1:0-1922 GCA_036271175.1 Polyangiaceae bacterium
TCGCGCGACGCCATCCTTGCGACGGCGTTCGGCGCGTTGCTCGGCGTGCTCCTGGTGACCGTGGTCGCGCTCATCGCGCATGCCTGCGCCGCCGACGCGTCACCCCCGACGGCCGCGAGTCACGACGCGCCCGAGGCACGCTAGCCGCGACGGTGCGCCTCGCTCAGCCGGCTTCCCGCGGCGTCACGGTGACGTCGACGAGCCGGCCATTGCGGAGCAGGCGGACGGGCACGGCCTGACCGACCCGTTCGTGCGTGAGGGCACGGTGAATGTCGTCGATGCCGCGCACCGGGGCGCCGTCGAACTCGACGACCACGTCGCCGTCGCGAATGCCCGCCGTTCGCGCCGGACTGTCGTCGGTGAGCGCGGTCACGAACACGCCGGTCTCCGCCGGGAGCCCGAAGTGGCGGACGTAGCGGCGATGAATCGGCACGGTCTGGCCCGCGACGCCGATGACGCTGCGGCGCACGCGTCCGGTGTGCATCAATTGCTCGAGCACGAACTTCGCGGTGTTGATCCCGATCGCGAAGCAGATGCCCTGCGCGGAGGGGATGATCGCGGTGTTCACGCCCACGATGTTCCCCGACGACGTGACGAGCGGCCCGCCGGAGTTGCCGGGGTTCAGTGCCGCGTCGGTTTGAATGACGTCGTCGACGAGCCGGCCCGAACGGGTGCGGAGCGAGCGGCCGAGCGCGCTCACCACGCCGGCGGTCACGGTCGATTGGAACCCGAGCGGGTTTCCGATCGCGACGACGAGCTGCCCGACCTCGAGGGCGCTCGAGTCGCCGAGCGACGCGGTCGGCAGATCGCTGCTTCCGTGGGCCCGGATGACGGCCAGATCCGTCCCGGGGTCGTCGCCGACGACGCTCGCCGTCAGCGATTGCCCGTCGGGAAGCGTCACGAGGAGCTGCTTGGCGTCGTGCACCACGTGGCTATTCGTGATGACGAAGCCGTCCGGCGTGAACACGAACCCGGAGCCGCTGCCGGAGCCGCGCTGCCCTTCGGGGCCCTGAACCGACACGTGCACGACGGCTGGGCCGACCGAGCGCACGGCATGCACGACGGCGCGAGAATAGGCGTCGAAGAGCTCCGCGTCGCGCGGGGGAGCTTCTTCGTGAGGCGCGGGGCTTTCTGCGGCCTTTGCGCCGTTCACCAGTCTGAGAGCGGGACTTGCCACGATGGGGACAAGGTTGGGTCGGTGAGGGGCCCAGTCAACCCGATACCCTCGCTCCCGAAACCATCCTACTCTGTAACGGATGGGCTCTCCCTCCGGCGCGGCCAGGTTGCCCGAGCGGTTCGGGCCCTTCGTGCTCGAGCGTCGGCTCGCGGTGGGAGGGGCGGCGGAGGTGTTTCTCGCGCGCCCGTCCGTCGGGGTTCGTCCGGCGGCGCGATTCGTCATCAAGCGCCCGCTCCCGAGCGCCAGTCAGGAGCGCGACTTCGAGCTCTTGACCCGTGAAGCGGAGCTCCATCAATCCGTGAAGCACCCGAACGTCGTCGAGGTTTACGGCGCGGGGATGGTCAATGGGCGCCCGTACCTGGCGATGGAATACGTCGAGGGCGTGGACGCGTTCCGGCTTCTTCGCGCGTTCGACGGCGAGCAACGCGGCGTGCCGGTCGGCGTCGCGGTTTACATTGCGCGACGCACTGCGGAGGCCCTGGCCAGCGTGCACACGGCGATCGGTCCCGACGGGCCGCTCTTTCTCGTTCACGCGGACGTGTCGCCGTCGAACATTTATCTGTCGGTCACAGGCGACGTGAAGCTCGGCGATTTCGGGATCGCGCGGATCGCCGAGCGACCCGACGCGGCCGACGCGCTGTCGAGCGAAGTGAAAGGGAAGTGGGGTTACGTGGCGCCGGAGGTGCTCGAGAGCGGCCCGTACGACCAGCGCGCGGACCTGTTTTCGCTCGGCGCCGTCCTCGGC
>DATBBD010000377.1:0-13632 GCA_036271175.1 Polyangiaceae bacterium
AGCGAATCGATGAATTCTTGCTTGGCGATCAGCCGATCCCGATTGGTCGACTCGGTCTGTTTCTCTTTAGTATCTGTTTCCATGAGCGACTCCTTTCAAGTCGCCCACCTCGTCAACTTACACAAGTTTTCTGACACGCCCAGGTGGTCCGCGCGAAGCGCAAGACCATGAAGGCCTTGAACCTCAAGGACAACATCGAGGACATCCTCATTACCCTCCACAATCAGTATCACCTCATCCGCCCACTCTCCGCGAACGACGCCCTCTTCATCTATCTGGTTCTCGACAAGACCCGTGGGAACCTCGCGATGTCACGACATCAACTCGCCGGCATCGAACGAGACCTCTCGATCTAAGGAGCAATCGAATATGGCAACGGAAAAGCAGCTGAACGACGTTCTCGACAAGATTCAAGGTGACGTGACGGGGTTCATCGCGGCGTCGCTCGTAGATCTCGATTCAGGCATGACCCTGGCGGTCAAGAGCTTGCGCTCGGACTTCGATCTGACCGCGGCGAGCGCGTACAACAGCGAGCTCGTGAAACAAAAGCTGAAGATCATGAAGACGCTCGGCCTCACGGGGACGATCGAAGACATGCTGATCTCGCTTTCCGATCAGATCCACATCGTGAAGCTCTTGAATGGCGGTACCTTCCTCTATCTCGCGGTGGACAAGAAGCAGTCCAATCTCGCGATCGTGAGGACGGCGGTTCAGAGGCATCTCGCGGGTCTCACCTAGCGAAGCGGCCTCTCTCGATCGCTTGCTGGGGGCGAGGGAGCGACGATGGCCACGATCGACGACACACGAGGGACACTCGTCATCCGGGTCGTGTACGACGGCCCGGCATTGTCGGGGAAGACGACCAGTCTCGGGGCGCTCGCTCGCGGTGTGAAAAGCACCCTGGAGTGCCCCGAGGAGTCCGAGGGACGCACCCTATTCTTCGACTGGGTCGAGTACGTCGGAGGTCTCTTCGAGGGGCGACAGATCCGTTGTCAGATCGTGAGCGTGCCCGGGCAGATCGAGCTCGCTCACCGGAGAAACATTCTGCTCGAGGCAGCCGACGCGATCGTCGTCGTCCTCGACACGCGCCGGCACGAATGGGAATTCGGCCTGAAGTGGCTCGCGGGCGTCGTGCCGTTCACTCGCTCGAAGTCGCCGCCGGTGGGACTCGTTCTTCAGGCCAACAAGCGCGACGCCGAGGACGCGATCCCCAAGGACGAGATCCGCGACGCCCTCGCGAAGATCGCACCCATCCCGATCGTCGAGTCTTCGGCCACCGCCGGAGATGGGATCCGCGAGGCTTTCGTCCTGGCCGTTCGCGTCGCGCTCGATCGAGTCCGGGCGCTGGCGGCGCTCGGGGAGCTGGCGAGTGGACCTCCGGAAGAAGGGCCTTTCGCGTTACTCGCGAGGATGCGCGCCGCGGAGAGTGACCGCGAGCGGGCGCGCGAGCCGCTCGTCGCGCGAGTCGTCGAAGCGGACCTCGGCGTCGAGATCGATCCGTGGAACCTCGAACCGAGTGGTCCCGTGTCCGGCGGGACGCCCGGCGACGAACGGCCGTTCGTGCCGGATCCCATGATGCCCGGCGGCATGATCTGGCCGCCGGTGGACGGGCGCGCGCTCCTTCACGACGTGGCGTCACTCGATATCCGCGCGTCGAGGACGAGTCGTTCCGATTGGGTCGGCGCCGGGTCGGGGTTCCGGTTTCATTCTGTCGGCGCGGCCATCTACACCGACCCGCACGCCGCGCGGAGCGAGCTCATCGAATGGGCGCGCCTGCACTCGGCGAACATTCATCACATTTCCGCCGGGCGCGCGGTCATCCTCGCCGATGCGGGCGGTGGACGACTGCGGCTCTGGCAACTCGTCCGCACCGACGCGGCGCTGCGCGAACCTCTTTCGGTGGCGCTCGCCCTCGCGGACTCCGCCGCGGTCGCGCGCGATCTCGTCACGGTCGCCACCGAGTTGATCGCCGCGCGGGAAGCGTTTCGGAGCGCGTCCGTCGCGCTACCGTGCACGTTGTGGAGCATCGGGCAGGGCGGTCGATCCCACCGGCCCACCTTCGTCGGGTTGATGCCGAGCCCGGCGAAAAGGCCGCCGCCCGAACCCGACGGGCTCGAGCTCATTCAACGCGAGCTATCACCTCACCTGCGCGAGCTCCGCCGCACGCGCGTCGACTATCACGAAGTCGTCCATCACCTCCGCGCCCTGGCGACGCACCGTGGCGGAGAGACGCCGGCGCACTGGCTCTCGGACGTCGTCGCCACGACTTGATGGACCGCGGAGCGACGCTTCGGTGTTGCCGGAACGGCGCTTCACGCCGCGAGCGCGAACCCGTCCACCCAGCGGGCGAACGCAGCCTCGGGAAGCAACCCGACTTGGCGCGCCGCTTCGACGCCGCGCCGGAACATGATGAACGCCGGGATCCCCTGAATGCGGTGCTTCGCGGACACCTCGGGGTGAGTGTCGCTGTTCACCTTGAGCACGATGAGGAGCCCCGCGCGACTCTTCGCGAGCCGCTCCACCACGGGAGCAGCGATTCGACAAGGCCCGCACCAGGGCGCCCACACGTCGACCAAGACGGGAACGGGTGAAGCCGCGACGACGCGCTCGAGCTCCGACGCGTCCACTTCTTGCGGCGTTCCCGAAACGTCCAGCCGCGCCTTACACTGGCCACAAATGGGCTTCTGCGCGACGCGTTTGTCGGGAACTCGGTTCAGCGCGCCGCAGTGGACGCAGCGAAACGTATGCATGATAGGCGCCAATTTGTGCACGATTTCCACGCGGTCAATGGCCACGGCCCGGCGGGATCCGAGCATCTCGAGTCGACTCACGCCAGGGTGCGCACCGAGGCTTCGCGCTTCCAGGCGCGGGTTTTCGCGGCGGAGATGAACCGCTTGACGTCGCGAGCGTCGACGACCGCGTGGTCGGGTTCGACGCCCGCGGATTCGAGGAGCGAACGCCCTCCGGCGTCGAGCGCGATCGCTTTGAGATGACCGAATGCGTCGCGAACGAAGTCGATGGCGGCGGCTTCCTTCGTCAGCGCCTCCGCGCCCGCCTTCGATAAAACAACGGCGACGGCGTCGAACAAGACCGAAGGAGTGCCGGCGAGCTGACCCGCGATCATCGGCGTCGAGCCGTCCGAGAACGCGATGCCTCTCACCTTGGGCGCGACGAGTTTTACGATGGCTCCCGCCGCCACGGCGGCGCCTTCGATGCCGGCAACGAGCTTAGCGTCGGAACCTTCTGCAACGAGAATGCCGACCGCACGCCCCTCCAAGGTGTCCTTCATTTGGCCGATGATCTGAAGTGCAGGAGAGAGCTTCGCGTCGCGGGGTGGCGTGCGCGTCGCCACCGGACCCGGAATTTTTTCGAAGCCGAGCCCGTTTCCCACGCGCTCGGCGAGGTCGTCGTCGATGTGCCGCAAGTGCCCGACCATCCGTTCGCGAATGGCCGCGCGCTCCACCTTGGAGAGCTCGAAAGCGAGCGCCGACGCGAGGTGCGCTTGCTCGAATTCAGTTTGGCTCCGATAAAAGAGGCGCGCTTGCGTATAGTGATCGCCAAAGCTCTCCGCGCGAACCCGCCCGCGCGCGCCGTCTTCGCGCGCCGGTACGCTGCGAAAGCCAGCCGGCGACTCACGAAGAGAATCGGCGCGGAGCGAGCTCGGATCGTACGCGACCTCGCCGGTCGGAACCGCCGTTTGCATGTGCGCGTCGCGCTGGTGATTCGCGAACGGACATTTCGGGGCGTTGATCGGAAGCTGATGAAAATTGGGGCTCCCGAGCCGCGAGAGTTGCGTGTCGAGGTACGAAAACAGTCGCCCCTGGAGCAGCGGATCATTCGAAAAATCCATTCCCGGGACGATGTGCGACGGACAGAACGCGACTTGCTCGGTCTCGGCGAAGAAATTATCGGGCCAGCGGTCGAGCACCATTCTGCCGATGACCTGCAACGGGACGATCTCCTCGGGGATCAGCTTGGTCGCGTCGAGGTGGTCGAAGTCGAAGGCCGCCGCTTGCTCTTCCGTGAAGAGCTGCACGGCGAGCTCCCACTCGGGGTACGATTCGGCGGCGATCGCGTCGAAAAAGTCGCGTCGATGAAAATCCGGATCGGCTCCTGCGATCTTCACGGCCTCGTCCCAGATCGTCGATTGCATGCCGAGCTTGGGGCGCCAGTGGAACTTCACGAACGTCGAAGCGCCGTTTCCGTCGACGAGACGAAAACTGTGGATGCCGAACCCCTCCATCATTCGGAGCGAACGCGGGAGCGTGCGATCCGACATGATCCACATGACCATGTGCATCGCTTCCGGCGAGAGCGAGATAAAATCCCAGAACGTGTCGTGTGCGGTCGCCGATTGCGGGAAACCGCGGTCGGGCTCCATCTTCACCGCGTGGATGAGGTCGGGAAACTTGATGGCATCCTGAATGAAGAAGACCGGTATGTTGTTGCCGACGAGATCCCAGTTGCCTTCCTTCGTGTAGAATTTCACGGCAAAACCGCGCACGTCGCGCGGCGTATCGACGGAGCCGGCCCCGCCGGCCACCGTAGAAAAACGCGCGAAAAGCGGGGTCTTTTCGCCTACCTCGGTCAGAATCTTCGCGTGCGTGTATTTCGAGAGCGAACGCGTGAGCTCGAAGAAGCCGTGCGCGGCGGTTCCGCGAGCGTGAACCACTCGCTCCGGGATCCGTTCATGATCGAAATGGGTGATCTTCTCGCGAAGAACGAAGTCCTCGAGGAGCGACGGGCCGCGCCCATTGGCGCGGAGCGAGTTCTGGTTGTCGGAGATCGGCGTGCCCTGGTTCGTCGTCAGCGGCAGATGGCCGCCGCCCGCGAGTTGATGGAGCTCGCCTCCTTCGCCCGTCCGTTCGCCATCCGCGACCTTACGCGGTGACGCCTCAGGGCGCGGTCGTGGGGAGCTCTTCTTCGTCGCTTTCTTCACCCGATGCCTCCGTGATTCCCGATCAGGACACCGTCCGGGTTACACGGAACGTGCCAGCCGTAACTCAGGCTTCGACCTGCGTGGCACGGGCTGCGCGATCCCAGCGAGCTTCACTTACGGGGCGGGACTGCGCTCTCGTCGCGCCACAGGAGACGCAAATGCCACGACCCCGTCGCGATTCGCACGACAAGAGGGCTGGACACAAATCGCGCGACCGAGAGCCGACCGCGCTTCATCGGAGCTCGGCGCTGGAACCGTGAACCGACTCGCCGCTCGCGCGAAGCGTCTCGAGGCTGGGCACGGCGCTTGCTCCATGTTCGCGGCTTCGCATCGATTTCTGGAGGTCCTTTCATGCCGGCTCCGCATTCGAGACGCACGTTCATCGCCGGGATGGCGACATTGCCCATCGTCGGCTGTCGCGGCTCGGACAAGGAAAAACCGCTCACACCCTCGGCCCAGTCCGCGCAGGCGATGCAGCCGAAAATTGCCGCGTCGTCGAGCGCCGCGTCGGTGCCGACGCTCCCTTCGCAAACCACGCCGGTCCCGACGCGTTTGCTCGGACGAACGGGCGTTCGAGTCTCGATGATCGGACTCGGCGGCGCGCACATCGGCAAACCGCCCGAGGCAGACGCGATCCGAATCATGCACCGAGCCATCGAGGCCGGGCTCACGTTTTTCGACAACTCCTGGGACTACAATGACGGCGCGAGCGAGGAGCGCATGGGCAAAGCCTTGGAAGGCGGACGCCGAGAGCGCGTCTTTCTCATGACCAAGCTCGACGGCCGCACCAAGGAGTCTGCCGCGGGGCAGCTCGAGCAGTCGCTGCGACGCCTCAAGACGGACCACGTGGATCTCATCCAGGTCCACGAAGTCATTCGGCACGAAGACCCGACCAACGTCTTCGCCGAGGGCGGCGCGATCGAGGCCCTGACGGAAGCGAAGAAAGCGGGAAAAGTGCGGTTTATCGGCTTTAGCGGTCACAAGAGCCCGTCCATCCACCTTGCCATGTTGGCGGTCGCTGCAAAGCACGACTTCGCCTTCGACACCGTTCAGATGCCCCTCAACCCGATGGATCCACACTACGAGTCATTCGAGGAGCACGTGCTGCCCAAACTCGTCGAGAAGAACATCGGAGTGCTCGGCATGAAGTCGATGGGGAGCGGCATCCTCTTGCAGAGCAAGGTCGTCGCGCCGGTAGAATGCCTCAGGTACGCGCTCTCCTTGCCGACGAGCGTGGTGATTACCGGGATCGACGGCGAAAACATTTTGGATCAGGCCATCGAAGTGGCCACGACGTTCCAGCCGATGACGGCGGAAGAAAAACAATCGCTCCTCGCGCGGACTGCGCCGGTAGCCAAGGACGGCTCGTTCGAAAAGTTCAAGACCTCGGACTTCTTCGACACGACCGCCAAGCATCCGGAATTTCTTACGGCGAAGGAGATGTGATTCGAAGCGCGCGCCCGCAGCGCGGGGACGACGCGTCGCTTCCGCCGGCGCTTTGCCGACCGGAAAACGCTACTTCGCGTAGTAGAACGCGACGGACTCGTAGTCTTGCGCCGTCGCGGGGACGTTGGCGCCGTACTCGAAGCCGATGTCGAACGAATCCTGAAACGAGATGGAGTCGCCGGGGAGTTGCCACTTCACGGCGGCGACTTCGCCGGTGTTCGCCGCCGCGCCGGCCCCGACGTACGTCACGGCGCTGAACGGCGCGGCGAACGCGCCGGTGTTGAAGTACCAAGCGCCGTCGAAGTATTCCTCGGTGCCGGTTCCTTTCGTCGCGGGTGCGCCGTCGGCGGTTTCCAGATCGTCGCCTTCGAGGAAGTTGAACGGACTCTGGAACGTCGCGGTCGGATCGGAACCGCCGACGAAGTGAACGGCGGTGCCAACGTACTTCCCGCGGCCTGTCACATCGAGCGCCGTGTAGTGCGTGCCGTCGGGGGGCGTCATGGTTTCGTTTCGCGTCGCGTGAAAGTAACCCCACTCCGAGGCGGGCGCTTCGGCGACGCCGTCGAGTCGCGCGTGAACGGTGTACGACGCGGTTCCAGCGTTCACGAGCGCGACGACCGCGTGCGTCGCAAACGGCATCGGCAACGTGAGACGAAGGATGGTCTGGGTGCCCTGCACGGTGACGGACATCGGCAACGTGTCGAACGACGTGACCGTCGCATTGGACGCAAAGAGCGCAGCGAGCGGCACGTCGATCGCCGGCGTCGCCTGGTCGTCCCAGACGATCTGCAGCGCGAGGTCGTCGAGCGCCGTCGGCGATCCATCGACGGTGAGCTCCAACCGATGGACCGTGCCCGGACCTTTTTGGTCGAGAATCGAGGTCGTTTGCGCGGCGTTCACGGTAAAATCCGCATCCGCCCACGGCGTGGTTCCGTCGAGGCCCGCGGCGCCCGATTCGACGAGCGCGACGTTCGCGGCTTCGACCGCCGTCGACGCGGCGACATCGAACGTCACCGTGGCGCCGGATGAACGCCGATCGACCTGGTAGTAATACGTCGTCGTCGATGTGAGCAGATCGTCGAGTACGACGCGCATCTTCGATTGGTAGCTGATCGGAACGTAACTCACGACGGAGGCGGATTTCACGGACAAGAGCGGAGGGACGAACGGCGCCGTCGTGCCGCTCTCGAAGTCCACGACCGAGCTTTCGAACGCCGGCGTCGTGAGATCGTCGGCGTAGATGCGAAGGCGCTCGGTGGTGAAGTCGTTCGTGATGTTCCCCGGGCCGACGATCGTACCGACCGACAGATAGAGGCGCGATATGAATCCGGGGCCGTCGTCCGCCGACGCGATCACGTACCCGTCGATGTCCGGATCGCAGGGCGCGCCGTCGGAATCGCCGAGAAAGACGTTCGGCCGATCGCCGCACACCGCGACGAAGTTGTTGAAGTCCTTGTTGCCCGGATCGCTGATTCCGGCCACGCCCATCGTTTCGCTACGGTCCTTGCTCGAGTCTTGCGACGCTCGCGCCGTCTCGAACACCGGAAGCGCATCCCACGCGCCGAACGCAGCCCATCCCGCGTCGGAGGGCTGTTTCGTTTTGCCGGGATCGCCACTTTCCGACGTTGCCGGATCTCCGCCGCACGCCGACACCAGAACCAGCGCTGGCAAAGCCCGAAGCGCTACGAGACGGAGAGTCCGCGCCACTGCTCGCCGCTCTCCCATCGTCGTCGCGACCCATAACACGGAAGCAGGTTCTCGCCGCTCACCGGCTTCACGCGCGACGCAAAAAAAAGCAGCGGACGGTCAACTCGAGTGGCAGCCCAGGCGAGCGCGGCCTCGATCGTTGCCATCGAAGTGAAGATTTATTGAGGGCTCCCTGGCCGGCAAACGCGTCGGCGAGTCGGCCCGGTCGGCGCGGCTCGTTCGGCCGCTGTCGTCGTCAACGGCGGCGGCTGCGCAATAGCTGCGGCGCCTCACGCTCACTTCACCACATCGACTCACCACATCGACGAAGCGCGCCGCGCGGAGAGACCGGCCGGCGCGATGGCTCGGCACCGCCGGCGCGGCGGGCTCGTTGCCTGCATCATCGCCGTGAGAAGGGACGCGTTCGAGCACTTCCGGAGTCGCGTTTCGGCGTCGGCGCGAGCAGGTCCGCGTGGACTTTTGCCCCCTCGAGCTCGCCCCCGGTGTCATCGGGTTGACGCCATTTTTACGGCATTTTTGCTCGAATTTCTCGAGCCGAAAACGTGGCGGTATGGCATTTTCACGTGTTGTGTCCGCTCGCGACGTCGCGCTCGGACGCATGAGGTTCGCCTCTCGAGCACGGTTCCATGTCGGTCACGTCGATCTCCGGTTACACCACCTCGCAGCTCCAGAGTCTCACGACCACGGATCTGCAAACCGTCGAGGCCACGGACTTCGCGGAGCTGGTCGCGTCGCAGCTCGCGGCGCTCAGCACGACTCAAGTCGGCGCGCTGACGTCGCCGCAAGCATCGGCGCTGACGGTGGATCAGATCCTCGATTTTACGGCAGCCCAATTTTACGCGCTCGTCACTCAGCAGCTCGCGTCCCTGTCGACGACCGACGTATCGGCCCTGACGAGCAAGCAACTCGGACAGATCACGGCCACGGAGATCGCGCAGCTCACGCCCGCCGAGCTCGCCGCGCTCGGAAGCTCGCAGATCGCCGTGCTCACCACGACGCAGATGCGCGGCATCACGCCCGATCAGATCGCCAATCTGACGCTCACGCAGATCGGCGGCCTGACGAGCTCGCAGATCGGCGTCCTCGGCACGCTTTCGATGGCCGCGCTCAGCCCGACGCAGATCGCCGCCTTGGTGACGACGCAGGTTCAGGGGCTGACGAGCACCGAGCTCGCCGGCTTGAACACGACGCAGTTCCTCGCGCTTCCCTCGACGGCGTTCGCCGCGCTCGGCACGACGCAGCTCAAAGGGCTCACGAGCTCCGACGTCGCGCTCCTCGGGACGACGTTGCTCGCCGCCCTCTCGTCGTCCCAGCTCGCGTCCCTCGCCGCGACCGCCGTGTCGGGCCTCAACGGTGGCCAGATCGGGGCGCTGACGACCTCGCAGCTGGTCGGATTCTTGCCGCAGCAGATGAGCGCGCTGACGACCACGGCGATGGACGGATTGACCGGCGCGCAGCTCGCCGTTCTGTCCACGTTCCAGATCGGCGCCCTCGCCGGCACCCAGCTCGCCGAGCTCGGGAACACCCAGCTCGCGGCGTTGAACGCCACGCAAATCTCGGCGCTGAGCGTCGCCGCTGTCGCCCAGTTCGGTGACGTGCAGGTTGCGTCGCTCACGACGGCGCAGATCGTCGGGTTCAAGCCCAATCAACTCGGCGCGCTGACGACCACGGCATTCGCCGCGTTGAACACGACGCAGATCGCCGCGTTCTCGTCGACACAGTTGAAGGGGCTCACGAGCACCTTGGTCGCGCGCCTGTCGAACAGCCAGCTCTCGGCGCTGAGCGGCTCCCAAATTTCGGCATTGGCGCCCACCGCAATGGCCGGGCTCGCCGAGAACCAACTGTCGTCGTTGACGGTCACGCAAGTCCTCGGGCTCACGTCCACTCAGCTCGGCGCGCTCACCACGACGTCGTTCAACGCCATGGGCGTGACCCAGCTCACGGCGCTCACCAGCACGCAGATCTCGGGGCTCACCAGCGCCGAGGTCACGGCCGCCGACAGCGACCAGCTCGCGGCGCTCGCGACGACGGCGCTCGTCGCTCTCTCGACGCTCGCCGTGCGCGGGCTCACCGCCAATCAAATCGGCGCGCTCTCCGTCGGACAAGTGGCGGCATTTTCGGCGACTCAGGTCGCCGTGCTCACGACGAACGTCGTCGGGGCGTTCAGCCAGGCGCAGATCGCCGCGCTGACCACCACGCAACTCGGCAGTCTGACCGCGTACCAGGTCGGAGCGCTCGACGACACCGCGTTCGTCGCGATGAGCCCGAGCCAAGTGGGCGCGCTCAGCACGACGGCGCTCCGCGGGCTCACGTCCACGGCGTCCGGCGCGCTGTCGAACGACCAGCTCGACGCGTTGAGCGCCGGTCAGTGGTCGTCGCTGATGACCTCCGCAATCAACGGCCTGGGTGCCGACCAGGTCGCCGAGCTGTCGACCGCCCAGCTCGCGAACTTATCGACCACGCAGCTCGGCGCGATGACCACGACGGCGCTCTCCGCACTCGACACGACCGCGATCGCCGCATTTTCCCCGACCGCAATCGTCGGGTTGACGCCGTCGCAGCTGGCGACTCTCTCGAGCACGCAAGTCGGCGCGTTGACTACGTCCCAGGTCGCCGCCCTGACACCCGCCGAGATCCACGGGTTCAGCGACACGCAGTTGGGGGCGTTCAGCGCCACCCAGCTGGGCGCCTTTGCCGCGACGCAGATGGGCGCGCTCGGGACGACGGCGATCGACGGACTTTCGACCAATCAGATTGCCGGGCTCAGCACGGTGCAGCTCCGCGGGCTCACCGGCCCCGTGGTAGGCGCGTTCAGCGTCGCGCAGTTCGCGGCGCTGTCCTCGACGCAGATCGGTGCGTTCACGAGCGGGCAGCTCGCCGGCTTGAGCAGCACCGACGTGAGCCAGCTGACCACCACGGAGCTCGCCGCTTTCTCGTCGACCCAGCTCGGTTCGCTGTCGGGCCCCACGCTGAGCGGCCTCTCCGAGGATCAGCTCGCGTCACTGACGACCACGCAAATCTCCGGGCTGGTGGGCGGCGAGCTCGGAAGGATGGCCGACACGCAATGGGCGGCGCTCTCGACGTCGCAGCTCAACGCCCTCACGACGAGCGCGCTCGGAGGTCTTACGGCGTCCGAAATCGCGATGCTCGGCACGAGCCAGATCGCAGCTCTGGCCACGAAGCTGGTCGGAGCATTGAGCGCCGTTCAGATCGCCGGACTCACGTCTTCCCAAGTTTCCGTGCTCGGCGCGACGCAGCTCGCGGTGCTTTCGACGACCCAGATCACGAGCCTCACCAGCGCCGCCGCCGCCGGGCTCACGACGACCGAGCTCGCGTCGTTGACCACAACTCAGCTCGCCAGTCTCTCCGGTGCGAGCGTCAACGCTCTCGGCGCGACGAACCTCACGTCGCTGTCGGCGAGCCAGCTTGCGGCGCTGACGTCGACCCAGGTTCGCACGATGACGAGCACCACGGTGTCGCAGCTCACGACCGCGGAGCTCGCGGTGTTCAGCTCGACGCAGCTCGCGAGCCTGTCGGCGACCGCGGTTCCCGGCCTCGACCAGGATCAGATCGGCGCGCTGACGACGACGCAGATGAAGGGGCTGTCGAGCGCGGCCATCGCGTCGTTCGTCGACACGCAGATCGCGGCCCTCACGCCGAACCAGATCGCGGCGATGACGACCACGGCAATCTCCGGCATTACCTTCGGTCAGATCGACAACCTGACGGCGGCGCAGCTCGGGGTTCTCGCGCCGTCGCAAGTGGCGTCGCTCAGCGCGGGAGCCCTGCGCGGGCTCACGCCGACCGAGATGGGCGCGTTCTCGACGACCCAGCTCGCCGGGTTCACCGCTACGGGGCTCGGGACCCTGACGACGACGGCCATCGACGGCCTCACGACGACCCAGCTCGGCGCGTTGAACCTCACGCAAATCCGGGGATTTAGCGCCGCAGCGGTGAGCGAGCTGTCGCTGACGCAGATCGGCGGCCTGTCCGCGTCGCAGCTCGCCGCGTTCACGACGACGCAGATCCGAGGCTTGACGAGCACCGATCTGAACCAGCTCACGCCCGCGGAGTTCAGCGAGCTCGCCGTGACCCAGCTCGCCGGTCTGACGCAAACGGCGGTTTCCGGGCTCACCCAAGACCAATTGGCGTCGATGACCACGACGCAGGTCCGCGCGCTCGCCGCGACGCAGCTCGGCGCGCTCACGACGACGGCGCTACCGGCGATCAGCGCCGCGCAGCTCGGTGCCCTCGGCACGACGGCCATGGCCGGTCTGCAGTCGACGAGCATCGCCGCCCTCGGCGCGGCGCAGATCGGCGCCCTCGCGTCGACGCAAATCGGTGCGCTCACCACGCTGGCGCTCGCCGGTCTCACGGCGGCTCAAATTGCGTCCTTGAGCACGACGCAGCTCGGCGGATTGACGACGACTCAAGTGCGCTCGTTGACCACGACGGCCCTCGGAAGCCTCGGAAACACGCAGCTCGTCGCGCTCTCGACGACGCAGGTCGGGGCGCTGGCGACCACCGAGGTGGGCTCGCTCTCGCTCGATCAACTTGCCGCGGTGCTGCCGTCCCAAGTCGGCGCGATTTCGCCGACGGCCATCAAAGGGCTCACGAACGACCAGATCACGTCGCTCACGTTGTCTCAGGTCAGTGGCCTGACGAGCACCCAGCTCGCCGCGCTCACGACGACCGCGGTGGGAATGCTCTCGGCGACGCAGCTCGCGGCGCTCACGACGACGCAAGTGAGCGGGTTGCTCAACACCGAGGTCGCCGCGCTCGCCGACACGCAGCTCGCGGCGCTTTCCAACGCTCAACTCGCTGCACTGACCACCGGCGCGGTCGGCGGCATGACCGCCACCACCGTTTCCGAGCTCGCGACGACGCAGGTCGCCGCGCTCGCCACGACTCAATTCGCGGCGCTCACTTTGCCTGCAGTCGGCGGGTTGTCCGCCGATCAGGTCGCGGCGCTGGGGACCACGCAATGGAGCGCCCTCACCTCCGCTCAAGCGCGTGGCCTCACGACCACGTCGGTCGCCGCGCTCGCCGCGACGCAGCTCGGCGCCTTGAGCCCATCCGCCGTCGGCGGGTTCACCACGACGGCGATCGGCGCGTTCGCCACCTCGCAGATCGCGGCGCTCCAGCCCACGCAGCTCGGCGCGATCTCGGCGACGCAAGTGTCGGCGTTCAGCGGCGACCAGCTCGCGGCGTTGACGCTCGCGCAGCTCGCGAGCTTCACGACGACGCAGCTCTCCGGACTCACTTCGACGGCGATCGCCGGCCTGACGACGACGCAAGCGACCGCGCTCACGACGACACAAATGACCGGGCTCAGCAGCGCGAGCGTCGGACAGTTGAACATGACCCAGCTCGCGGTCTTTTCGTCCGCGCAGATCGCCGCGCTCACTACGGCGCAGATCCGCGGATTTTCCAGCGAAAGTGTCGTCGACCTGAGCGCTACTGCGGTCTCCGCGCTCACGTCGACGCAGCTTTCGGCGCTCGGGGTCGGGGCGGTTCAGGGCCTCACCCAGGATCAAATC
>DATBBD010000378.1:0-3430 GCA_036271175.1 Polyangiaceae bacterium
CGTGAGGAGCACCACCGAGATGCGGGCCACCGGGTCCACCCACCAGCTGTGACCGAACGCGCCGCCCCAGCGCATCGTTCCAGGATGCATCGGCACGTTTGCGCGCACCGGATCGCGAAGGACCGCCGCGCCGTATCCGTAACCCCAGCCGTCGCCGAGGATGGGCGGTGCGATCGACGCGATCTGATCCGTGAACATCGCGTCGATCGAACGCGCGGCGGCGAACGGATGGCGCGTCCGGAGCGCCTCGAGCAGCACGTGAAAGTCCTCCGCCGTACTCGCCATGCCGGCGCCGCCGGACGGATAGGAGCGCGGATCGAGCGCGCGGGACGGCGCAAACGTCGCTCCTGCGCCGGCGTACGGCACGTAGATGCCGTCGACCATGCGTACCGGTTCCTCCTTGCCGTCGGCATACGGTGTCGCGAGAAGCTCGGGATCGGAGGGCGTGAATCCGCTTGCTCGCATGCCGAGCGGATCGGTGACCGCGCGTGCGACGGCATCGGGGAGCGGCGCATCCGACGCGCGCTCCACGATGGCGCCGAGGACGTCGGTCGAGAGCGAGTAGAAGAAGTTGGACCCAGGCCGGAAGCGAAGCGGCAAAGAGGCGAGCCGACGAAGGTTCTCTTCGAGCGACAGGCCCGGCTGATCGAGACCATCCGAGACGTTCGCGGTGTGGTACGGCCCACCCGGCGGCTCGAGAAAGGCGTATCCGAGCCCGCTCGTGTGCGTGAGCAGGTGACGCACCGTGATCGGCACGACCTCGCCTTCGAGCTTCGGCGTGAAGCTCGGCAGCCACCGTGCGACCTGGTCGTCGAGGGAAAGGACGCCGCGTTCGACGAGCCCGAGCGCGGTCACCGTCACGATCGGCTTCGTCAGCGACGCGACCCGAAACGGGGTCGACTCCCTCATGGGCGTTCGTGCTTCGCGATCGGCGAACCCGACGACGCGCCGCGCGACCAATGCCCCGTCCCGCGCGACGCGAAGCACACCGCCGACGATGCGTCGTTCTCCGAGCGCCTTGGCGAGCGCCGCATCCACCCTTGCTTCGAGCCGTTCATCTCGTTGTTCACGCAGCGCCATCTCGACCTCCTGCGTCCGACGTTAGACACGCGCGTGCCGCCGACCAAGACCAGGAGCGGCATCGCTCTCTTGCGTCCACCGCAACGATGCGGAAGGGTCGTTGAATGGATGCTTTCGGCGAGATCGGTGTCTTCGTCCGCGTGGTCGAGAAGCGAAGCTTCACGCGCGCCGGCGATCTCATGGGCCTCACCGCCTCCGGCGTCAGCCGCGTCATCTCGCGGCTCGAAGCCCGGCTCGGCGTGCGCCTTCTCGAACGCACCACCCGCAGCCTTGGTCTGACCTCCGACGGCGCGGCCTATTACGAGCGTTGCACCCGCATCCTCCGCGAGCTCGAAGCCGCCGACGGCGCGATCGCCCAGTCGCGGGGTGTCGTTCGCGGCCGGCTTCGGGTCGACGCACCGGCCGTGCTCGGTCGCTTCGTGATCGCGCCGGCGATCGCCACGTTCCTCGACGACTACCCCGACCTCTCCGTCGACCTGAGTATCCGTGACCACCTCATCGATCCGATCGCCGAAGGGATCGACGTCGTCCTCCGTATGGCGGAGCTCCGCGAGAGCGAGCTCGTTCACAAGAAGCTCGGGGCGATGCACTTCGTCCTCGTCGCCTCCCCGCGGTACCTCGCGCGCCACGGAAGACCGACGTCGCCGGCCGACCTCCGAAAACATCGGACGCTCGGCTTCCTCACCGGCGCGACCTCTCTCCCTTGGCGCTTCCATACCCCCGGCGGCGACGTCACCTTCTCACCGAACGGACGCCTTCACACGAACAGCGTCGATGCGCTCATCGGCGCCGCCGTCCAAGGTCATGGCCTGGCATACATTCTCGCGATCCGCGCGAAGGACGAAATCGAGCGCGGCGACCTCGAGGTGGTGATGCAGGCTCACGAGCCGCTCGAGCTCCGCATCCACGCCCTCTACACACGAGAGAACGCGGCGCTGCCGAAGGTTCGTGCATTCCTCGACTTCATGGAGAGCTGCCTCGGCAAGAAGAAGCCCCCGGCGAAACAGCGCAAGCGACTTGCCGACAAGCGCCGGTAGCGGCATCGCCTCCCGGCGTTCCGGGGCCGACAATGGCCGGGGGAGGGCCTCGGTCTCTGCGTCCGGCGATCGATACGCTCCCGGCCCGCATCGAGGCAGTGACGAACGTTCGTCGCGGGTGACGAACGTTCGGCGGTTTGTCTTGGGGTGTTGAGAGGTTGTCGCGACGGGCTCGATCCCGATTTGTTGGTAGGGTGCGTCGCATGGATCGGTTGGGGCAGCCTTGGATTGCGCTCCTGGGCGCCATCGCGGGGTCGGTGGCTGCTTGCTCCGGGCAGGTGGTGCCTTCGGGCGAGCACGCGTCCGTGGATGGCGGCCCGGGCGTGTTCGTCGACACGCCCGGCACCGACGCGGGCGCTTCGTCGTTCCGTGTGACGGCCTTCGCGGACGCGCCCTCGATCTGCAAGGGGCAGTGCGTCGACCTCGTCGCGCAGGGCCACGGGGGCGAAGCGCCGTATGCGTACTCGTGGGACCAGGCGCTCTCGAACCCCGTCGGCGCGCGGCGGGTGTGCCCCTCTTCGACGACGACGTACACGATCGTCTCGCACGACAGCTCCGGGATGTCCGGCGAGCTGGGTCACGCGGCGGCGCAGGCCTCGGCCTCCGTCACCGTGACGATCGGTCCCTCGTGCGCGGATGCCGGAACGCTCGCGGATGACGCCGGACCGATCGACGACGCGGGCGCGCCGCCGCCGCCGGTCGACGCCGGCCCCGCCCCTCCGGTCACGACCACGGACAGGGAGCTCTGCGGGCTCGACTTCTTCCAGCCGCCGCAGCTCTACGTGGGCCCGATGCAGCTCGTGACGGGCAGCGACGGCAGCATCTTCATCGCCTTCGACTACTTCAATGAGCTCTGGGGCGAGTCCAACCCAGGGCCCGATCCGGTGCTCAACGTGGGCACCACGCCGCCGCAGGTGTTCCCCGGCGGCATCGCCGTCGTGAAGCTCGACGACGGCTGCCACGTGCTCTGGGCGCGCGAGTTCGGCGCGGCCGACGGGCCGTTCAACGGCATCGGCAGCGTGCAGATGCGAATCGACGCGGCCAACGAGATCACCATCCTCGGCGCCTTCGTCGGCTCGATCGACCTCGGGAAGGGAACGGTGAGCGCCCCGTCGTCGGTTCAGGACGGCTTTCTCATGCGGCTCGACACGAACGGCAAGACCGTCTTCGCCACCCCGTTCAAGACGCAGAAGGTCGACGCGATGACGGTCTACGACGTCGCGGTCACGCCGAGCGGTATCTCGACGGTGGCGCTCTTCGCCGGCACGGACACGGACTACGGCGGCAGCGGTCCGGACTATTCGAACTTCTTC
>DATBBD010000379.1:0-20316 GCA_036271175.1 Polyangiaceae bacterium
CCGGACCTCGAGCGACAAAACTCGCCGATAGCCTCGACCCCTGAAGCGTCCCCGTCGGCTGTGTTACAACGGCTGTCGTGAGCGCCGAGCAAATGTCCGGTGATCCCCCCGTCGAGGAAGAGAGCCTCGTCGCTCGGATCACCGCGCCCATTTTCGAGCGCCTCGACGTGTTCGGGACGTACGTCATGCTCACGGGGAAGACGTTGGTTTGGCTGATCCGTCCGCCTTACCGGTTCGGGCAGCTGCTCCTCTCGATGGAGTTCATCGGCGTTCAGTCGATCTTCATCGTCGCCCTGACCGGGACGTTCAGCGGGATGGTGCTCGCGCTGCAAACGACGAACACCTTGCGGCAGTTCAGCGCCGAGGGCGTCGTCGGTTCGGTCGTCGCGATCTCGCTGACTCGCGAGATCAGCCCGGTCTTCGCGTCGCTCATGGTGACCGCGCGCGCGGGGAGCGCGATGGCCGCCGAGCTCGGGAACATGCGGGTCACTGAGCAGATCGACGCGATCGTGACGATGGGCGTGAGCCCGATCCAGTATTTGCTCGTGCCGCGACTCGTGGCGACCATGTTGGTCGCGCCGCTCCTCTGCATCCTCTACACGTGCCTCGGCTTGGCCGGCTCCTGGCTCGTCGCCGTCGACTGGCTCGGCGTCGACCCCGGCGTGTTCGTCGCGAACATCCAGAAGAACATGGTCCCTCACGATTTCTGGATGGGCGAAGTCAAAGCCGTCGTGTTCGGGTTCTTCATCGCGACGATCTCTTGTTCACAGGGGTTCTTCGCGAGCGGCGGCGCGCGCGGCGTCGGGCTCGCGACGACGCGCGCCGTGGTTCAAAGCGCCGTCGCGATTCTCGTCACGAACTACATCATCACGAGCTTGATGACGGATCTCTGAGCGTCGCAGGGACGTCGCCGAAGACGACGCCACTCGCGGGGCGCTCACTTCGTCTTCTGATACGTCGCGATGAGCTCGGCCTTGCCGAGGACATGCCCGTTCATGGCGCTCTCGAGAGCCGCTTTCGTCGGACTCGAAAGACCGAGCACCGCGTCGAGTGCGTACAGTTCGTGAAAGTACCGGTGTCGCCCGGTCGGCGGACACGGTCCGCCGTAGGTCGCTTTGCCGAAGTCGTTCGTGCCCGCAACCGCGCCCGCGGGAAGCCCCGACGATGCGGCGCCTTCGGCGAAGCCAGTGACGGACGGCGGAATATCGGCGACCACCCAGTGCACCCACACCTTCGTCGGGGCCGCGGGATCGGGCGCGTCGGGATCGTCGATGACCAGCGCGAGGCTCTTCGTTCCTGCCGGTACGCCGGACCACGCCAGCGGCGGCGATGTGTCGCCCGCTTCGCACGTGTACTTCGCCGGCATGGAGCTTCCCGCCGCGTAAGCGGGCGAGGTGAGCGCGAGCGACGACGCAGGAATGTCTTTCGGTTCCGAGATGCTCGCGGAGGATGGAGACGCGGCGTGCGTGTCGCAAGCGGTGGCGAGCGGCAACACAACCAGCAAAGCGCCGGAAAGCGCCGTCCAAGCGACGAAACCCATCACCGAAGGCAGCGAGCGGCGAGTGTGCATGACGAGAGCGTAGTGCTCTTCGCGCAGTCGAAAAGAGGTCGAGTTCGACGACCGAGCCGACGCACGAGCCGAAAAGGCGTGGCGTCGTGCCCCTCGTTGCGCGTTAACATACGCCCGAGCGATGCAGACCGTGGGTGAACCAGCCCCGACCGGTTCGGCGCTGCCGTCCGCTCGGAGGGCAGCGGCGCGTGTCACCGCGCGATTGCGGCGCTTTGCCGCATTTCGTCCGTACGCCGTCGCGCTGCTCGTCGTTTCGCCGACCCTGATCGTGCTCACGATGGACATCGCGCGACGCGGGAGCCGCATCGCCGCGTTCGACGGGTTTTACCGAGCGACGTACGCGGCCGCCATCGCCGAGAGCGTGATCGTGTGGGGCACCTTGCTCTACGCGTCGTCCCGTAGACACGGCGCGTGGGCGCGGGCGCTCGGAGTCCTCTTCGTGGTCGGGCTCACCTTGACGGTCGGCGGTCAGCGGTACTTTCACGATCAGTACAACGCGTACCTCAACGTCGACGTGTCCGTCTTTGCGTCGAACTTGATGGATAGCGTCTTGAACCAGCTGTTCGCCGACATCGGCAATTATCTCTGGGCGAAGGTCCCGCCGTTCGTCGCTTCCATCGTCGTGCTCGTCGCCGCGCGCCGTGTGATGCGTCCGCGACGTCGATCGGCGCGCGTCGCGTCCGTGCTCGCGCCGACCTTCGTGGTGGCGTCGTTCTTCATCCCCACCCAGCACCGGCACATCCAGGCGGCGACCCCCGACGTGCTGTACCTCGAAGCGGTCGGCGGTCTCATCCGTACCCAGCTCGGCTACACCGATCAGTCGCGCCAGCTTCGCCCCAAGGTTCGGAGTTCTTTGCCGGTCGTGCTCACCCAAGCGCCGCCGAGTGGGCGCCGCCCCAACGTGCTCTTCCTCATTCTCGAGAGCGTCCGCGCCGATGCCGTCTGCGCAGAACCCAACCCCGATTGCCGGCGCACGTCGTACACGAACGCGCTCACGCCGAATCGCTTTCCCTTCGAGGAAATGCGCTCGCTCGACTCGTCGACGGCGATTTCGCTCGCCGTGCTCTGGTCCGGCGTCGGACCGAACGAGTCGCGCGACGTGCTGCACACGTGGCCGTTGATCTTCGACTACGCCCGCGCCGCCGGATACGACACGGCGTTCTGGACGTCGCAGAACATGATGTTCGGCAACGCCAGATTGTGGGTGAAAAACCTCGGCGTGAGCCGCTTCGTAAGCGCCACGGAGCTCGACCCGACTTCCGATCTCGACATGGGTGCTCCCGAGGCGCTCCTCGCCGACCACGTGAACCAACACATCGCCGAGCTCAAGGAGCCTTTCGTCGCGGTCGTGCAGTTCTCGAACATGCACTACCCGTATCTCGTCGACCGACGCGAGCCGACGCCCTTCCGTCCTTACACGACGAGCAAGGCGCCCGAGGACAACGCCGAATTTTACAATTACTACCTGAATGGCGTTCACCAACAGGATCGACACGTCGCCGACGTCTTGCGAAGCGTGAAGGAGAGCGCCCTCGCCGATCACACCGTGATCATTTACACGAGCGATCACGGCGAAGCGTTCCGCGACCACGGGCAGATGGGTCACACCTTCAGCGTGCTCGACGAGGAGATCCACGTCCCCGCGTTCATCGACGCGCCGCCTTCCTTCTTCAATGACGATCAAGTGAAGGCGCTGAAAGAGAACCGGACGCGTTACCTCTTCCACCCGGATTTGACGGCCACCTTGCTCGACGTGATCGGCGTGTGGGGCGACCCGGGGATCGCGAAGTACCGGACGAAGATGCTGGGTTCGAGTCTGCTCCGTGCGCCGGTCACCGACGATCGCGCGATGCCGCTCACGAATTGCGCCGGCGTCTGGAGCTGCGCTTTCGAAAACTGGGGTTACATGCGCGGGAACATGAAGCTCGAAGCGCGCGCCTGGGATCCGGAGTGGCACTGCTACGACGTCGCTGCAGACCCGACCGAGGCGAACAATCTGGGGAAGAGCGGCTGCGGCGACCTCGGCGGGCTCGCGATGCACACGTTCGGCAGGCTCCCCGGCGGAACGTCCCCCAAATAGCTCAACTGAGAGCGAGCATCCGATCGATCGGGACTTGTGCGCGCAGACGCAGCCCTTCGTCCATTTCGATGCGCGGCTCGAGCGTGTTCAGGCAGTCGTAGAGTTTCTCCATCGTGTTGAGCCGCATGAATGGGCACTCGTTGCAGGCGCAGTTGCCCTCGGGCGGCGCGGCGATGAACGTCTTCGACGGGGCGAGGCGCTCCATCTGGTGCAAAATCCCCGCTTCGGTCACGACGATGAACGCCGGGCTCGGGTCGTTTTGGACGAACTTGAGGAGGGCCGACGTCGAGCCGACGAAGTCGGCCATCGCGAGGATCGACTCTTCGCACTCAGGGTGCGCGACGATCTTCGCCGAAGGATTCCGTTCCTTCAGGTCGACGAGCTTTCGTTCGCTGAACGTCTCGTGGACGATGCAGCTGCCTGGCCAGAGCACGAGGTCGCGCCCCGTTTCTTTCGCGACGTAGCGACCCAAATTCCGGTCCGGCGCGAACAGAATCGGACGCCCTTTGGGCACGGCGTCCACGATTTTGCCCGCGTTGCTCGACGTGCAGATGTAGTCGCTCTCGGCTTTCACTTCTGCCGAGCAGTTGATGTAACTGATGGTCACCGCGTCCGGGTATTTCGCCTTCCACCGACGAAATCGATCCGCAGGGCAGCCGTCCGCGAGCGAGCAACCTGCCTTCATGTCCGGCACCACGACGACTCGGTCGGGGTTCAGGATCTTCGCGACTTCAGCCATGAAATGCACGCCGGCGAACGCGATGACGTCTGCCTTCGTCTTCTTCGCGGCTTGCGCGAGCTGGAGCGAATCGCCGATGAAATCCGCGAGATCCTGGATCTCGCTCTCTTGGTAGTAGTGCGCGAGAAGGACTGCGTTTTTCTCGCGCTTCAATCGACGGATCTCTTCTTCGAGACCGTTCGAGCCGACCGCCATTGCCGTCATGGGCAAGTACCTAACGCCGCGCGCGTCGTACGGCCACGTTCGTGTCGTGACTTTTGGTCTCGCATGGGGCGACTTTCAACGGCTCCAATTCTCGACAAAACCTGGAAGTAACGCTCTTGGAACCGTGTGGGCTCCTCGCATACATCTTGCGTCCGTATTCACGTATCCGAAGGGGGGACTTTCCGGAATTTCCCCATGAACACGACGACGACGGATCCAACGCACCCCATCACCGTCCAATGCCCAAAGTGTCACGGTCACGCAGTCACCCGTTCGAGGACCCGAGGGACCCTGGAGCGAATGGTCCGGATCTTCACGTTTTATCCTTTTCGCTGCCTCGACTGCTATCACAGGTTTTTCGCAGCGCGCGCTTGATGCTCACTCGTTGGGAGGCGCGTCGACGCGCGGAACGGCTTTCGCAAACCGTTCCGCGAAAGTTTCGGCAGGCACCGCATCGGCGGCATCGAGCTCGAAATGCGGTGGCTCTCGAGGGGCGAGCTTTTCGAGCAGCTCGCCGACCTCTCGCGCGCTGAGCCCGAGCTTCTCGAAATCGGCCGCGCCGAGCTCGCCGCTGCGACCGCGGAGGACCCCGGAATCGGCTTGGACCAGCCGACGAAGCGCATCGAGCTCCATCCGACTGAGGGGGCTGCCGCACACGTCGTAGTCGATCCACGCCTCGTAGCTCAGCGGCGCCACGCGTTGCAGCATGCCGGCCATGATGCGGCCGTACTCCTGAATTTCCCATTGAGCATGCGGATCCACCCGCAGGGTCAGGAAGTGCAGCAGGTTGTGGAGGTCGATCTTCCAGTACCACTGCGTGTACGTCGAGAGCGGTAAGTCGATGCGTGCGAGCTCGCGGGCGATGTCTTCTCCCATCATCCACTCGTACGCGTCGCGGCTCGTCTCTCGGACGGCGTTCCACCGACGGAGCGCCTCGGCGTACGTCGCTGGTCCGGCGACTTCGTTGCTGCGTCCCTGGTTGTTGCGTTTACTCTGCGTCTTCAGCTGCTCTTCCGGCGGCGTGTAAAAGAGCATCGGGATCAGGCTGTATCTGCCGGAGTACTCGTTGACGTTCGCCGTCCGGTGCCGGATCCACTGTCGCGCGATGAAGAGCGGCATCGAACAGTGGAACTTCAGCTCGACCATTTCGCTCGGCGTCGTGTGCCGGTGACGGCGGAGGTAGCGCACGAGCCCGCGCGTCTGGCTTTGTTTGCGCGTGCCGTATCCGTAGCTCACGCGGGCGGCGCGCTCGATGCATTCGTCGGTGCCCATGTAGTCGACCAGCGCGACGAAGCCGTGATCGAGGACCGGGAAATAGAGGCCGAGGATCTCTTCGGCGCGCGGAGCCGTGGGGCGTCTCGTTTCACTCACCACACGTCTCCTAGATTGGGGCCCGCGAGTCGGCAACCTGGTCTACGCTTTCGGCGTGACTCGTGCCCCACGTTCCCCGCTCCGTCGCGGAGCCGAACGGATGGCGCGCCTCGGCGTGAACGCCGCTTGCGGGGTCCTCGTGGGGTGCGGCTCAGGCGGTATCGCACGCCCCCGGGTTGCGCTCGCGACGCTGAGCCCGATCGCGGCTTCCGTCGTCGTGCGTCCCGCCCGCTGGTTCCCGCTCGCCGGAACGGGACACGCTCGCTTCGCAGAGCAAGAGGCGGACGGCACGATCCGGATCGTCGAGCAAGGGATGCGCCTCGTCGAACACCCGGACGGCGCGATCGAGCGCGCGCCGGATCTGCTTCCCCCGGACGGGGCGCTCAACGTCCTCGAATTGCCGGCGCGTCTCGGGGGCGGCCTGTTGTTCTCGGTATCGGCCGAGGACGCGACCGTCCTGTGGCGCGCTTCCGGCTGGACCGAGCCGCTCCGCCCGCTCGTGCGATTGCCGTTTGCGGCCGCGCGCGAAATCGCCGGGTTCGATCGGCTCTACGTCGTCAGCGGCCGCACGAGTGCACTCGTCGCCGTCGATCTGGAGACCGGCAAGCTCGAGGGGCTCGGCGCGGTGCCGGCTGCTCCCGCTTACGGCGGGCTCGCGTTCTCCGACGGCTGGCTCGGCGCGGTCGAGGTGGATCTGCGCGGCGTGCTCGTCACGTTCGACGCGGGCTCGTCGTGGAATTCGCTCGGCATCGCGACGGCGACGCCGGGCTCGCTCCGCGACCACACCGTCGTGCAGCAAGACGGACGCATCGTCGTGAACACGACGCGCGGCGCGTTCGCCCTCGAGCCGACGGGCAACCTCGCGCGAGTCGATGGTCCAGGAACCGAGGTGTTCCGCGACTTCGGCGACACCGAATCGGCGGGCACCGACGACGACGGCGCGGACGACGACACGACGACCGTGCCCACTCCGCTCGGCGCGCGCCCGCTCGAGACCGCGGTGCTCCGCGGGCTCCCCGATTCGCCGACCACCGCGCTCGTGCTCGCCGGTGGCATCGTTTCCCGCGTGAGCCTCGAAGACGGCCGTCTCCTCGACAAGAGCGAACCCGTCGCGTCGCGGAGCGCGACCTGCCAGGCCGTTCGTCTCGGCGGCGGCATCGGGTTCGTGTGCGGAGAAGACGACGGACCCACTCGCGTCTTTGCCGCGAAGGTTCCGCTGGGCGTCGCGCCGGTCCTCGCGTTCGACGGACCGCGCTTCGTCGCGTCGAGCGGCAACGGCGCGCTCGTCGTGCGGGGGAGCTGCGGCGCGGAAGCGCCGCGCCCGAGCGGCACCTATTGCATCGTGTCGCCGACCTTGTCGTCGCGAGAGGCGCACGTCGTCGACGGTTTCGGCACCGAGCGCGTGGTCGCGCTCGCCGATGGCCGCGCGGCCGTCGTGGTCCCCCCGCGTCCGGGCTTTTCCGGATCGCTCACGCTCGTCGGCGTCGACGGCAAATCGACGGCGGTTCCCCTCTCGCTCGACCGTGTCGACGATGACGCCCGCGTGGTCGTCGAACATGGCGAATGGCTCGATGGGATGATCGAAGCACAGCCCGGTGTGCTCGGCGGGTTCGCCGCGGCGTCGGGTCCTTTCGTGGGCCTCACGGTGGCGCTGGACGGCAAGGTTTCGGCGGGCGTCGTCGAGCCGAACGTCGAGCGCACGAGTTTTTCCGGACCCTTCTCCTTCACCACCGACGGGCGAGGCGGCGCGCGCGAAACCACCGACGGCGGCATGACGTGGTCGGACGTTGCCGTCCCCGACGCGGCCGGCGGCGATGACGCCCTCGACGCCGAGCGCGGGTGCACGCCAGTCGGCTGCAGCCTCGGCTCGTGGCTTCGGGTCGGATGGGGGAGCGGGCGAGCAACGAAAGATCTCGTCGCGGCCACCGATCCGCCGAAAGCAGCGCTCGCGCCGTCGCCGTTCGTGACGTGGTCGTTCACTTGCGTCCCTACCGGCGAGAGCGAAGGTCCGAAGGATCTCCCCGCGAGCGGACAGGTCCGAACCTCCAAGGTTCGCGAGCGTTACGCGGCTCCCACGGAAGATCCGAACGGCTTCGCCGACCTACAGAGCAGTGCGTTCCGGCCATTTCTCGGCATGCCGTCTCCTCAGCGCGCCCCCGACGACCTCGCGTTCGATTTCGGGACCGAAGACCAGCTCGTCCAGCTCCGCAGCTACGCCTGGGGGCCACGCAGCGCCTCGTGGGATCACGCCGGCACCTGGATCGTTCGGGCCGCCGATCGCTTTCGCGTTCGCCATTCGATTTGGTCGACCGCGCCGTCGCGCCCGCCGTGGGCCGACGCGGGCGCCGCATCCGAGGCCTTCGGCAGCGAGCCGACTCATCGCGTGACGAACGAATGGAGCGGCGTCATGGACCCAGTCGAGGACGGAGGCGTCGTGACGATTCGGACCGGCACCGCGACCCAGCTCGCGATCGTCGAGCGCGACCGAGCCGTCACCATGGTCGGCAACGCCGACGAGTTTGCCCTCGATCGCCCCTCCGGCGCGGTGAAGGTTCTCGGGAAATGGTACCTCGGCGCCGTCCCCGGGCCCCGGAGCTTCCAGATCCTCGGCGTCGACGCGGGAACGCTCTCCGTGGTGCGTTCGTTTCCGCGATTGGTCGACGACTCGTTCGCGCGAGTGGTGCGGACGGAGCGAGGCGACGCGCTCGCCGTCTGGGTCATCCAGCATGGCCGCGACGGTACCGCGGGCGGGGGAGACACCTGGTTCGTGTACCCGGTGGACCCGAGCACGGGTGACGTGGACGAACCCCTCGCGATCGATCACGAATATCTCGCGCACGCCCCGCCGCCTTGCGCTCCGGAAGACGAGGGATGGGTGCTCGTCCGCGAACTCAGCGCGAGCATCGCGCGCGTGGATCTGCAGAACGTGCACGACTCTCCTTCGGTCGAGCACCTCGAGGCGAAGCTCGTTGCGAGCCGGAACGGGCTCTGTATCGAGTCGATGGCTGGCCAGGTCGAGGGGGACCCACCCAAAGATCTGAATCCTCGCGGGCGGCCCGTCGCGCTCAGGCGGTCCGTCGACTTCGTTCTTTCCGATCGCGCAACGGATCGGCGTTGGGGATTTCGCTGCACTCCGTGACGTCGTGCGCCTCACGTCTTTCAATTGTGAAAGCACGCGTGCAACGCGCATCACGTCCGCGAATATTGCGTGACGACGCACACAAAGTCTGAGACCCCTTTAGATTGCAATCCCGGACACCGGCTGCTACCTCTACCGCGTCCGCGCGGAGCGAGGCTGTCCCCCCCCGGCCCCTTCGCGCGGACACTATTTGCGCGGTTTTCCGAGCTCGATCGCGCGTTCCGTCGCCTTCTCGACCGCGCCCATGATCGCGCCGCGGACGCCGGCGTCTTCGAGCGCGCGGAGCCCCGCGATCGTCGTTCCACCGGGGCTCGTGACCGCGTCTTTGAGGCGCGCCGGATGCTCGCCCGTCTCGAGTAAGAGCTTCGCCGAACCGTAGACGGTTTGCGTCGCGAGCAGCAGCGCCACGTCGCGCGGCAAGCCCGCTTTGACGCCGCCGTCGGCGAGCGCCTCGATGAACAACATGACGTAGGCGGGGCCGCTGCCGGAAAGTCCCGTGACGGCGTCGAGCAAGGATTCGTCCACGGTCACCACGCGTCCGACGGCTTCGAATAGGGCGCGCGCCACGTCGAGGTCGGCGTGGGTAGCGGCCGAGCCGGCGCTCACCGCGGTCGCTCCGGCGCGCGAAATGGCCGGCGTGTTGGGCATCGCGCGGACGACGCGCACGCCGGGGCCGAGCTTCGACTCGATCGTCCGTATGGGCACGCCCGCGGCGATGGAGACGACCAGGTGACGCGCGCCGATCGTCGCGCCGCATTCGTCGAGCACCTTCGCGACGACGTCGGGCTTCACGGCGAGGACCAAAATGTTCGCCCACTCGACGATCTCGGCGTTGGTGTCGCTCGTCGAGATGCCGTGCGTTTGCCGGAGCTCGTCGAGCCGCGCGCGCCGCGGATCGCTCGCGCGGATCTGAGTTGGTTCGACCAGCTTCGAGCCCAGAAGCCCGGCGAGCAATGCGCCCGCCATGTTGCCGGCACCGAGGAGACCAATCCGCTCGAGGGTCACATTCGTCGTCATGGAAGGATCCCCAAGCCGGTGAGCGCGGTGCGTACGGCGCCCGCGGTGCTGCAGGCGAGCACCCGTGAAGGGAGCCCTTTTCGCCTTTCGGCGGTGAACCAGATGGCGACCGCGCCGACTCCGAGCGCTCCCTCGACGTCGGCTGCGAACGCGTCGCCCACGTGAACGAGGTCGGTCGTCGACACGCCGAGCCGCTCCGCGGTCCAATCGAAGATCCGGCGATCGGGCTTTTCGAAGCCGAGCACGCCCGAATCGGCGACGACGGGAAAATATCGTCCGAACCCCATCTCGTCGACCAGCTCCCGAAGCTTGCCCTCCGAGTTCGACACGATCCCGAGCGGCACCCCGTTCTCCGAGAGTTCGCGAACGAGCCCGTCCATTCCCTCGATCGGCCGCCGCCACAGGTTCTTTTTCGGCTGCTCCGACCACAAGAAGTCGACGAGAGCCGGGACGACGTCGTGTGACGAACCCTTCTTGCTCCGGACTCCCGCGCCACGAAGCAGTGTCGTCATGAACGCCGACCACGCGACGAACGCCGACTCGCCACGTACCTTCGCCGCGTTGTATGCGCCCCACGCTTTCGGGCCGGCGGCGTCGAGGGCGTCGACGTCCGCGAGGACGTCGCGCTCGAGCGCGCGTTTCGCGAGGTAGCGCGTGTCGAGCTCGGCCAACGTTTGCCCGTAGTCGAAGGTGACGGCGAGCGTCATCCGAAGAGCCCTTTCAGCTTCTCGACGAACGTGCGCTGCTGGGGCTGGACCTCTTCGCCGAGCTCGCGCCCGAGCTCTTCGATGAGCGTCGCTGCGCGTTCGGTGAGGCTCGTCGGGATTTCGACGCTCACTTCGATGAGCTGATCGCCGGCGCCGGAGCGGTAGCGATGGGGTGCGCCTTTACCCTTGATGCGGAGCACGCTTCCCGGCTGCGTCGAGGGCGGCACGCGCACTTTGAGCTTGCCGGTGAGTCCGGGCACGTCGACCTCGCCGCCGAGCGCCGCTTGCACGAACGTGATCGGGACGCCGCACACGATGTCGTCGCCATCACGACGGAAGAACGGATGCGGCTTCACCTGGACCAGCAGCTCGAGCTCGCCCGGCGGGCGATCGGGCCGCGTGCGATTGCCGCCGCCTTGGATCACCCGCGTCGCGCCGTCCTCCACGCCGGCCGGGATCGAGACCTCGAGCGTTCGCGAACGCTTCACGAGTCCGCGTCCCTCGCATTCGATGCAGTGCACCGCCGGGATCTTTCCGCTTCCCTTGCAGGTCGGGCAGCCGCGCTCGATCGCCAGCGGCAACACGCCTTGCTGGAGGCGAACCCGGCCGCGTCCGCCGCACGCCTCGCACGTGTCGACTCGGCTACCGTTGCCGGCACCCGAACCCGCGCATCGTTCACATTGCTCGAGCCGCAGATACGAAACCTCTTTGGTGCATCCGAGCACCGACTCTTCGAACGCGAGCGACAGCCGTTGATGGATGTCGCCGCGGTCGCCGGTTCGGATCCCGAAGGCGCCCAGGAGGTCGCCGAAAATCCCGTCGAGCCCGAGCGAGCCGAGGTCCACGAAGTCCTGACCAGCGGCGTGGCCGCCGAACGCCGCCGGGCCGTAGCGGTCGTATGCCGCGCGCCGCTGCTCGTCGTTCAAGATCTGATACGCCGCGTTCACTTCCGTAAACCGCACCTGCGCCCCGGGGTCGCCGGGGTTCCTGTCGGGGTGGTGCTCCGCGGCGAGACGGCGAAACGCAGTCCGAATCTCCACTTGGGTCGCACTTCGACCCACACCGAGGATCTCGTAAGGGTCTCGCACTTTCGCCCCGCATAGCACGATCGCGACGCCGGAGCGCGGTGGATGCGGCCCTCCGTTCTTCGGGCGGGGTTCGCCCGCGCGCCCGACTCGCTTGGCGCCGCCCCCGCGGGAACGTACGCTGAATGTCCCACATGTCCCTGGATGATGGCTCGGATCGACGTCGCGAATTCCGGGCTCCTATCGAGCTCAGGGTCGAATACAAGCGCCTCAATACGTTCTTCGCCGACTACACGAAGAACATTTCGCGAGGTGGGACGTTCATCGGGACCGACAAGCCGCTCGAGATCGGGACCGAGTTCGTGTTCGCGCTGGATCTGCCGACGCTCGCTGAGCCGCTCCGTTTACGCGGACGGGTGATGTGGACCACGACGCCCGATGAGTCGAGTCGCGCGAACCCCGCCGGCATGGGCATCGAGTTCATCTACGTGACGCCCGAAGAGCGTCGAGCGACCGAAGCGATCGTCGAGAGCCTTCTCGTGAACCAGCTCGGCGAGCGCCTTGCCGAGAAGCTTCTCGGTAAGATCTGAGCGACCGCGGGAAGCCGGCCGAGCGACGACTCCCTCAGGGGATGTCGACGTTGTCCGGAAGCTTGAAGGTGAGGTGCTTCGTTTCGGCGACCAAGTCGCGCGCCATCGCGACTTCGACGAGCTCGATGGATTCGCTGTGCGCGACTTGCTCGAGACGCGAGAGAGCGCGCGCGTCGTTCGCCACGAACGCGGCCATCGCCGCGTAGAAGGTCGCTTCGGTTTGCTCCGAGCGATCGCGCGCCGCGGCGAACAGCTGTTCGTCGGTGAGCCGGCCCGTGCACCACGACCGGAGCCTCGCCGGCCATCCGGCGTCGTCGTCGATCGTGCCGAGCGCTTCTTCGACGGTGCCGTCGCTCGGCGCGCCGAGACGGCGCTCGAGGAGCCGGAGCCACAGCGCGACGTACACCAAGTCGCTCGCCGGAAGATTCGCTTCGATGCCGCGCCGCGCGGCGTCGCGCGACGCTTTCAAATCGCTCCGTGTGAGGCCTCGCCGTCCGGCGTCGAGCACCGTGGCGGTGAGCTGTCGCAAATCGTTGTGGGCCGCGTCGTACGCGCGTTGCGTCGCGCGGCGCGCGCCGTCGAGCGCGCCGTATTCCTCGAGCACGCGGGCGAGCGTCCGCTCGGCGCCGGCTTGATCCGCGCCGGTTTGCGCGAGCTGTCGCGCGTCGAGCGCGCGACGTAGCGCGACCTCGAGCGACTTCGCGGCGTCGGCCTGGTCGCCGCTGTCCCGGTACATCTGAAACTCCGACAGGCGGGCGTCGGCGACCTGTGCGGGGTCCGACGCCTGCATCGCGAGCGTCGCCACCGTATCGAGCGACGCCAGTGCCTCCTTCACGTTACCGCGCTGCCGATCGATGGCGGCGAGGAGCTCGAGCGTCGGCGGAGACGGCTCGCTCTTCGCGGCCGTTTGAACGAGCGGGAGCGCGGCCGTCAAGTCGCCCGCGCGCGCTTCGAGCGCACCCATCGCGAAGCGCACCCGCGCGACGCTCGGGTTCACGCTCTTCGCGAGCGGCTTTGCGTCGATGGAATCGAGTAATGGTTTCGCTTGCTCGAAAGTCCGCTTCGCGGCGGAGACGTCGCCGACCGCGTCGTGATTCGAGAGCGCCTCGAGTACGTAGGCGAGCGCCCACTGCGCGACTTCGGCGTGCGTCGTCCCTTCGACGACCGGCGCGAGCAAGAGCGGCGCCGCTTCGGCCATGCCGTGCCGGAGGAGCAACGTCGAGATCGGCATGACGCCGCGAATCGTCTTCGGCTCGACGCGGCACAGCTCGACCGCAGCGCCCCACGCGGCGGCCTGAGCGAGCTCGGGGTCGATCGTGACGTCCGCGTCGGTCGTGCCGAGCCGCTCGAACGTCGTGAAGAGCTCGAGCCACGCCGCGGGATCGTCGTCTTCCGCGGCGTGCCGCAACGTCTCGTGCAAGCGCGGGGGCACGACGCGCGCGACGTTCGGGCCTTCCATGGCTTCGAGCGCGCCGGCGGGGTTGCCGTTTCGGAGATAGAGCGCCGCGAGCGTCTCGGCGCCGGTGCGAATGGCGCGGTACGCCTCGAACGCCTCGTCGCGCTCTTCCTCGGTCGGCGGGATCTGCTCTTTGCTGTAGCCGACCGCGCGATCGATCCACTCGAGGATCGCCGCGCGCGCCGCCTTCACGCTGTCGGGGCTCGGATCCCAGAGCGCGCGATCGGACGCACTCTGTTCGTCGCCGCCGGCCGCTTCGAGCGGCCCCTGGCTCCGGGTCGTCTGCTCCCACGACGTGATGGCCGCGAGGTGTCCTTCGACTTCGGTTCGCTCGGCGCCTACCGGGAGCACGCGGTCGAGCATCGAATAGAGCGCCAGCGCGCGGCCTTCGTTCCCGCTACGCGCCACCGCGTTCGCGGCTTCGAGGACCGGCGCGGTCTGGTTCGCGATCATGCTCGGGTGAAACTCACCGGAGCGGATCAGGTAGAGCGCTCCCTCGACTGCTTCGAGTCCTGCTTCCTCGTGTCCCGAGTCGAAGAGCGCGCCGGCACGGCCAAGCTGGTACTGGACGACACCTGCGAGCTTGCTGATCCGTTCGGGCTCGGGTTGCTTCTCGCGGAGGAGCCCGGCGATCGTCGGCGCAAACGTGGCGTCGGTGACCGGCGCCGCCTGGACGGCGCCATCGGCCGCCGCTGCGGTTTTCGGGCTCGGTCCGGCGTGCGCAGCGCAGCCGCCGAGCGTCGAGACCGACCCGAGAAGGGTCGCGCAAAAGCACAGGGTTCGAAAACGGATCGGGTCGCTGGTCATCGTCGCTACGGAGAGGGGAGACACGGAGGTAGCATTGCTGGCGAGAGGTCGCACCCGGAAGCGAGCACGAGCCGCCACTCCGTCCGCCCATGGACGCGCGCCTTGGCCAGGTCGCGGCGAAACGCGACAACCCGAGCGGTCTCGTCAGGCGCGACGACGCGCCGTTTCGACCTAGAAAACCGCGTCGAGATGCAAACGCAGCCCGATGATGTTGCCGCCCAGCTCGCCACCGATCGGCAAGACCAGCCCGACGCTCGGCACGAAGTGACCGAACTGCGCGAGCACCCGGGGCTCGACCGCCAATTGGAAATTCGACGGCCCGGACGCCCCCGAGCTGTAGTCGACGGGTCGAGCGATCTGGTACGAGGCCCACGCCGCGAGCGCGACGTGCAGGTGGTCGATCACCTCGTAGCTCGCCGAACCGCCGAGGATCGCATCCATCGAGAGCGACTTCATCTCGTAGGTGCCCCCGACGACCGCGTTCGGCTGGCTGATGCTGCCGCCGATTTTTGGCGCGATCACGAGCTTCAAATCCGCACCGAACCTGAATCGATCGACGCGATGCGTGAAGAGCAACGCCGGACTGATCGGCAATCGCTTAACCAGGAAGAGCTCGGGATCGTGACCGCCTTGTGCGGCGTTCGCGAGATTCTGCGTCGCTTGTTGCGTGGTGCCGGGGGTGTCCGTGGTGTCCGTGATGTCCGGGTTGCCTTGCGCGACCGGAATGCCGATGCCGAGGCGAACGTCCCACTCCGTCGGTCCCGGGGCGCTGAGGCGGTAGCGAGCGGCGAGCTCGGGATTGCCGAGTGCGCTCTCCGAAGATCCGTCGAACGACGCCGTGGTCCACGGAACGCGGAGTAGGAGGCGGAACTCGGGAGTGAGATCGTAGTGGCCGCCGATCATCAAGCCCAACGACGTGGCACTCCCGGTGGTCAGATCTCCGGGGCCGGGGACCGGCGCTTTGCCGAACCCGAGCATCAGCTCGGCGAAGACGCCGATGGTCTTCTTTGCCTTGTAGACCTTCGGTGGCGGGGCGGGCGGGGCCGGCTCGTCCTTCTTCGGAGCAGCCCTCTTGAGAACGGTGCTCTCTTCGGACTCGTCCGCGTTGTCGTCGCCGCTATCGCTGTCGGATGAGGGCGCCGTTTGCGCCTTTTTGCCGGGCACGAACTGCCCCTCATCGCCGGTGGTTTCCGTTTCCGCGGGATCTTTCCCGCTGTCCTCCATCATCCCACCCTTGGGAGTGGAGTCCGCGGCTTTGTCCTTCTTCTTGGTGTCTTTGGCGAACGCCGTCCCGGTCATTCCGAGCAAGGCGAACAACGCCACCCATCGTGCGGTCCTGGTTCTCATCGAACTCATTTCTTCTGATTCCTCACGCAGGCGCAGAAGCGCGGAAGGCGCGAGACCTTACCATGCACACTCGTGGTCGAGGTAATCTAAGAGGTCATGAGTGACGAGCCCCGCCTCGTGCCGAAGCGACTCGCCGACTTCGAAGTGATTCGTCGTCTGGGGGTAGGCGGCATGGCCGAGGTGTTCCTCGCGAAGAAGCGCGGCGCCGAGGGCACGTACAAGCTGCTCGTCGTGAAGCGCATCTTGCCTGCGAACGACTCGCGCCGATTTCGCGCGATGTTCGCCGAAGAAGCGCAGCTCGCGACGCGGTTGAACCACCCGAACATCGTGCAGGTTTACGATTTTCAGGACTACGGCGAGGAGGGTCAGCTCCTCAGCATGGAGTACGTCGAGGGTCCGGATCTCCGGCGACTCCAGCGCGCCGCACGCTCGAAGAAGACGCTCATTCCGCCGTACGTGTCGGCGTACATCGTGTCTGAAGTCGCAAAGGGAATTCACTACGCGCACGAGCGTCGCGACGAAGGCGGCAAGCCGCTCGAAATCGTGCACCGCGACGTGTCTCCGCAAAACGTGCTCCTCAGTTTCGACGGCGCCGTAAAAATCGCCGATTTCGGAATCGCGAGCGCCAGCTTGTTCCGCGACGAGCCGGGCGTCTTGAAGGGCAAGACCGGGTACATGTCGCCCGAGCAAGCGCGCGCCGAGGTCGTCGATCGACGCACGGACGTGTACTCGCTCGGCGTCGTGTTCCACGAGCTCCTCGCGGGTCGCTCGATCCACGGTGCCGCCGAGGGTCAAGAATTGCTCGAGCTCGTGCGCGCCGGCGCCGTCGAGCCGCCCAGCGTGTTCGCGAGCGATGTGCCGCCCGAGCTCGAGGCCATCGTGATGCGAGCGCTGTCGCGCGATCGCGAAGAGCGGTTTCAGACGGCGCGTGACTTCGCGAGCGCCATCACTCGGGCGCTGTTTCAAAAGCAGGAGCCGGTCGATTCGCACGTGCTCGAAGCGACGGTGCTCGGCCTCATCGCGCGCGAACAGACGTCACCGGGTGTCGCGGGGGGTAACGACGGCGATGGGCGCGCCGAATCCGAGCACGAACGGTCCGCCGATGGCGACGACGGACCGGGCTCCACGTCGGGCCACGGTGCGGCGCCGATCGCCGAGCACGAAACCGGGCCCGGCGGTGCCGCGCGTCCGTTGCGCGCGCGCGCCGGGCGCGAAGTGCGACACGTCGCGATCTTGCGGCTTCGGCTCCTCGGTTTCGACCAGCTCGAGCGCGTGCCGGGCTCGCACGCGCCGCAGTTTTTCGAGCGACTGAAGGGCATTCTCGACGAAATCGCGTTCAAGCGCGGCGCCCGCTTCAAGTGGGATCTGCCGATCGGCGCGACGCGTTTCGAACGACCGCCGGGCGCGACGGCGGTGGTCGGGCTCCTCGCCAACCCGGCGCGCTCGGCCGCCGACGCGGCGTCGCTCGCGGTGGACGTTCACGAAGCCGTGCACGGCGCGACCGACGATTTGCCGGTGTCCGTCGCGGCCTCGGTCGGCATCGTACGGAGCATCGCGACGGGCCGGCGCGATCGCTCCGGCCACCTCGTGGGTCACACCTTGCAAGAGCCGGCGGAGTACCTGGTGCGCGCCGTCGCCGAGCACGCGCCGCCCGGGCAAACCTGGGTCGCCGGCGGCCTGTATCGACTGGTGCGACGCGACTTCGTCTGGGGCGACGCGCCGACCATCGCCCTCGGGGACGCCGAAAAGCCGTTGCCGCGCAACATGCGCATCTACGCGCTCGAGCGTCCGCTCACCCGTGAAGAGAAGCTGCTCGAGATGTCGCAAGCGGCCAGGGACCTGGTCGGACGTGACGCCGAGCTGGCCGATCTGCACGCCGCTTATCACCGCGCGGTCACGCCGACGAAGGACCACGGCATGGGCCACGTGACGGCGCGCGCCGTCATCGGAGAGATGGGGATCGGCAAGACGGCGCTCGTCAATGCGCTCGTCTCGGAGTTGCCCCCGGACGCGCGCGCGGTTCGCATCGAGTGCTCGCCGGCGTCGAGCGAGTTGCCCTTCGCGGCGGTCGGGCAGTTCGTACGCGAGTTCACCGGCACGCGCACCGAGCAGCCCATCGACGAAGCGCGGAGCATCGTGCAGGACGCACTCGGCGATTTTGCCGGAGGCAGAAACCGCGACGAGATCGTGGCGCGCCTCGCGCAGCTCGCGACGGGCCGGCTCGCCGAAGCGTCGGACGAAGCCGACGTCGCGCACAACCGCAGACTCCTCACGTCCGGCGTGCGGCGTCTCTTCGCTCGCGCCGCGGTCGAAGCGCCGCTGGTCATCGTCATCGACAGCCTTCAATGGTGCGACCGGGCGAGCCTCGAACTGGTGACCACGCTGGTACGACGCGGCGATCCGCTGCCGGTTCTGTCACTCCTCATCACGCGCCCCGACGACCGCGTGCTGCCGCTCCTCGAAGGCGTGGTGCGGGTCGAGCTCCGCGGGCTCAGCGCCGAGAGTCAGATCCGGCTCGTGCAAGCGCATCTCGGCGCGACCGACGGCGTCGCGCAGGTGTGCGCCGATCTCATCCCGCGGGCCGCCGGCAATCCCTTTTTCTTGCTCGAGATCGTGGACGCGCTCCTCGAGCGCGGCGTGCTCGAGCTGCGCGAGCGACCGGGCGTTCCCGAGCCCGAGCTCGTCCGCTCCGAACGCAACGAGGACGAAAAGCAACCGCTTCCGTCGACCCTCGAGCAACTCATCGCCGATCGCTTGAACGAGCTGCCGCCCGAGGAGCACTTGGTCGTGCTCTGGCTCGCGGTCACCGGCGGCCCGCTCGGTCTCGCCGATCTGCGCGAGCTCGTCGGACCTGACGCCGACGAGGCCGTCATTCGTCTCTGCGCGCGCGGACTCTGCGACGATCGCGGCGACGCGGTCGACGTCCGCCATCCCCTCACGCGCGACGTGGCTTACATCGCGATCGAAGCGCGCGAACGTGAAGAGATGCACCGGAGACTCGGCGCGCTGTTCGCCGCCAAGCCCGCCGTCGAAGGGATCGGCGCGGCCATCGTCGCGCAGCACCTCGCCCGCGGGAACGCGCGCTCCGAGGCGGCCGCGTATTACCTTCAGGCCGCGACCGCGGCGTACGCCGGCTACCAGCTGCCGCTCGCTGCGCGTTACTACCGGCGAGCGGTGAAGCTCGCGCCGCGCACGCACGCGAGCCGGCTCACGGCGTTCGAGGCGCTCGAGAATATCGCGAGAATTCAGGGCAAATGGCGCGAGCGGCGACGCTACCTCGCGTCGCTCCGGAGAGTGGCGAAGGACAGCGCGCGGCCGTACTGGGTCGCGGTCGCGCTCATCCGGACGGCGCGGTTCGATCTCGACGCCGGCCGGCTCGCTCGCGGCCTGACGCTCGCGCAACGCGGCGAGATCGTCGCGCGAGCGACGCGTTCCGCGCCGCTCGAGGTGGAAGCCGAGCTGCTCATGGCCGAGATGCTGCGCGACCTCGGCGATATGCAGGGCGCGCTCGCGGCGTGTGATCGCGCGCTCGATACCGCGAGCCGTTCGAAGGTGCCGGCGCGCCTCCGCGCCGAGGTGCTCCGCGCTCGCGGCACGTTGCTCTTGCGCGTGGGCCGCGTCGAAGAAGCCGTCGAAGCGCACGCGGACGCCATCGCCGTGTTTCGAAAAGTCGGCGCGCGGCGTCTCGAAGCGCGCGCGAAAAATTCGCTCGGCTTCGCCATGTTCGTGCTCGGTCGATTCGAAGACGCGATCGCGCTCGGGCTCGAGGCGATCCGCATCGATCTCGCCATCGGCGGTCGCTTCCAGATCGCGCGCACGCTCTCGAACATCGGGCGGGCGTTCGCGCGGCTCGGTGACTACCCGCGCTCGCGTGCCTATCTAGGCCGAGCCAAGGAAGCTCATCAACGCTACGGCGATCAGGACGGTCGCGCCGAGACGCTCCTCGCGACGGCGGAGGTGCTCCTCGAAGTCGGCGACAGCGCGGCGGCCACCGAAATGGTCGGCGACGCCGGCGCCCTCACGGCCGTCACCGCGAGCGCCTACGACGCGGTCCACGAAAAGATTCTTCGCGCGCTCCTGGCCCGCATGTCCGGCGACTCCGGCGCAGCGGTCATGCACGCCTTCGACGCACGCCAGGTCGCCGAGGCGCAGGCCTACGTCGGCTTTCACTTCTACGCGATGTCGATCGAAGCGATCGCGCGGGTCGACATCGGCGAACATCACACCGGGATCCTCCTCGCGACGACCGCGATGGGCGCGATCG
>DATBBD010000380.1:0-5955 GCA_036271175.1 Polyangiaceae bacterium
ACTTCGAAGTGACTCGCGAGCGAGTCCGTCAGATCGAGGGGCGTGCGCTCCACAAGCTGAGGCGCGCGAGTCGGTCGAGAAACCTCAAGGGTTTCATCGAGGACTGAGTTTTTCGGCCGGATCGGCGTCACGCGGATCTGCCACACTGTGCTCCGGTGAGGGGGTGTGGGTGTGTGACTATTGAAGGGTGCGGACTCGCACACCCGCGTTGACACGCAGTCTCGATTTATGAGAAACATCGCCCGCATGCCCACCGCCAATTTCGATCTCCAAATCAGAAAGACGATTGAAGCCTTCGTCGAGGAGCTCTCCGAGCTCGTCAGACACGCCGCAGTTCAATCGGTTACCGAGGCGTTCGGCTCCGGTGGCGCCGTTCCGCGAGGCACCCGTGGGGCCGCGGTCGCAAAGGCGAAAGGCAGCGCGCCCTCGCGCCGCTCCAAGGGTCAAAAGCGGGCCCCTCAAGATCTCGAACAGGTGACCGAACACCTGATGTCCGCAATCAAGGCCGGCCCGGGCCAGCGTATGGAACAGATCGCGAAAGAGCTGAAAACCACGACGAAGGACCTCGCCCTTCCGGCCAAGAAGCTGATCGCCCAAAAGAAGATCCGAACCAAGGGCGAGCGGCGAGCGACCAAGTATTTTCCGGCCTAAGTGTCCCGGGTTCGAAGTTCCTTCGCTGAGGACCTCGCGGCCAGGACACTAAAATCGGGGACTTTTGCGCTGTTGAACGGCCTTTTGCGCCTCGCCGAGGGCGTCGTCGCCGCGGAGACACGAAAAGCAGTCGCCCAGGTGTAGGAACCCACAGCCCTTTCGCGACGACAACGCCATGAGCGGACGAGTGGACCGATCGTCGCCGCTCGCGATCGCGTCAGGGAGGAGCTGCTTGATGTCGTCGCAGCGGGTCAATCGACGAAGATCGAGCGCGAGCAGGAGGGGTTTCGAAGCGTGCGCCCGCACGTCTTCTCGACTCAGGAGCGACTTGGCCTGACTGGTCGCGTCGGTCTTCTCGGCCGTCGCCGTCCAGACGTCGTACAGAAGGTCCGCGCCGTCGGGGCCGAGCGAGTCGGCGGCGAAGTTCATGGCCTGGGTTCGCGTCGCGTCGTCGTCGACCGCGGTCCGGACGACGCGAATCAAATCGCGATCCTTGGCGAGCCCGGGGTCCGCACGAACGGCCGCCCGGAGCGACGGCAACGCGATCCGCGTCTCACCGAGCCGGTCGTGCCCGAGGCCGATCGCCGCCCACTCGAGCGCCGTTCGATCCGTCGACGGCCGCGATTCGAGCGAAGCGATTGCCGCGCGATCGCCGGTCTTCGCTCGGAGGAGAAGCTCGGCGAGCTCGGGGGCCGGCGGCGGCGCGGGCCGTGCGGCCGACGACGCGAGCGGCGCCGGTTCCTCGTGGCCGTGCAGCTCCGTGATCGCCAGCGGAACGCCGACGAGCACGGCCGCGCCGACCGCGAGCACGAGCCGCAACGACACCGTCCTTCCGCCGAGGGTGACCGTGTCGCCACGCGCGGCGCGCTCGACGAGGCTCGGCGCGTCGAGCCAGGCGCCCCAGAGCGTCCGCCGCTTCGGCGAGCCCGCACCTCCGGAGCTCGAGGCCGGTGCCGGCCCGACATCGAGCGGCGTCGTTTGCGCGAACGCGACGGGCGACGGCCCTTTGACGCTCGGGATGCCGAGCACCGTGCTGTCGGGCGCAAAGACGACTGGGCCGAGCCGTGCGTCGATGATCGCGACGAGCTCCGTCGCGCTCTGCACGCGATTGGCCGGATCCTTCTCGACCAGCTTCATGACGAGCGCGGCGACGTCCGCGTCGACACTCGCGGGAAGCGGCGCGGGCGTCTCGGTCAGCTGCTTGGTCAGGAGCCCGACGATCTCCTGCGCGGAGAACGCGGGCTTCCCCGAGAGCAGCTCGTAAAGGACGAGCCCGAGCGAGTAGAGGTCGGCGCGCCCGTCCACGATCTTCCCCGCGGCTTGCTCGGGCGCCATGTATTGCGGCGTGCCGAACACCGCACCGAGGCGAGTCAGTTGGCCGGTGGCCCCTTCGCCGCTCACCTTGGCGATCCCGAAGTCGAGCACCTTGACGAAATCTTTGGTGCCACCGCGTTCGATCAACATGACGTTGTCGGGTTTCAAGTCGCGATGCACGACATCGGCGGCATGAGCCGCCGCGAGCGCCGCGGCCATCTGGCGGGTCACGAACAGGCCGCGTTCGACCGGAAACGGACCATCTTCCTTCAACGCTTGAGTGAGGCTTCGTCCCGGGACGTACTCGAGCACGAGGTAAAACGACCCGTCTTCGAGCTTTCCGAAGTCCGTCGCCAAGGTGACGTTCGGATGGTCGATGCGCCCGGCGGCGATGGCTTCGCGCTCGAAACGCTTGACGATCTCGCCGAGCACGGTGAGCTCGCGGTGAAGAACTTTCACCGCCACCGGCTTCTTCATCAGCACGTGTTCGGCGCGATACACGGTGCCCATTCCGCCGACGCCGAGCCGATCGTCGACGCGATAGCGTTCGGCGATGACTTTGCCGATGAGCGGGTCCGGCACCGATTCGTCGCCGGGCCCTCGAGGCTCGTCGGGTGCGGCGCTCGAATCGTTGCCCGTCATGAAGGCTTCGAAGCGTAACGAACCCAGTTCCGTTGAGCCAGAGGGAGTTCGGAATCGGTTGACGCGACGGCGGCCGCTCGCCACTCTCGCGGCGAAGGAGCACACCCGATGAAAGCGATGCTTTGCACCGAGTACGGACCGCCCGAGAAGCTCGTGCTCACGGACGTTCCGTCCGAACAGCCCGGTAGGGGACAGATCAAGATCGGCGTCCAAGCCGCCGGCGTGAATTTCCCCGACGTGCTCATCATCAAGGGCGAATATCAATTCAAGCCGACTCCGCCTTTTGCACCGGGTGCGGAAGTGTCGGGTGACGTGCTCGCGGTCGGCGAGGGCGTGACCGATTTTCAGCCGGGAGATCGCGTCATCGGGATGACCGGATGGAACGGCTTCGCCGAAGAGGTGAACGTCGATGCGACGCGATGTCTCGCGATGCCCGCGTCGATGAGCTACGAGACGGGAGCGGCGTTCTCGATGACGTACGGCACGAGCTACCACGCGCTCGTCCAGCGCGGCCGGCTCGCGCAAGGCGAGACGCTTTTGGTACTCGGTGCGACCGGCGGCGTCGGCACGGCGGCGATCGAAATTGGCCGGCTCCTCGGCGCGAAGCTCATCGCCGCCGGCGGGGACGACACGAAGCTCGACGTGGTCAAGCGCCAGTACGGCGTCGAGCACGTCGTGAACTACCGGACTGGCTCGCTGAAAGATCAAGTGAAGACGCTCACCAACGGTCAGGGCGCGGACGTCATTTACGACGCCGTGGGCGGCGATCTGTTCGAGCAATCGCTCCGCTCGATCAACTGGGACGGACGGCTCCTGGTCGTCGGCTTCGCGTCGGGAACGATCCCGCAAGCGAAGGCGAACCTCGTCCTCTTGAAGGGATGCGCCATCGTCGGCGTGTTCTGGGGCGCGTTCACGGCGCGCGAACCGGCCGTCAATCGCCAGAACTTCGCACAGCTCTTTCGCTGGCACGATGAAGGAAAACTGAAGCCCCACATCTCGCACCGTTTCCCCCTCGCTCGGGCCGCGGACGCGCTCGCCGCCATCGTCAATCGCGAAGTCGTCGGAAAAGCCATCCTGACCATGTGACCGTTGCTCAAGGCCATTGCAGAGCGCACGTCCCCTCTGAAAGGATGCGCGCCATGCGATACATCGCGTGGGTCGTGTGCGCCGCGCTCGGCGTGGTCGGGTGCAAGTCGAAGATGGGAAGCGCGCCGTCGGAGGAAACATCGGCGTCCGCGGCGCCATCCGCCGTCGCAAGCGCCGTAAAAACGCCGAACGGCATGCCCGGCGCGCTGGTCAAAGCGCTGCCCGCACCGCCCGACGTCGCCGCGCCACCCGCCGACGCGCAGAAGACCCCGAGCGGGCTCGCCACCAAGGTGCTGCAAGCCGGCACCGGCACGGACCATCCGCGGCCGCAAGATCGCGTTCGCGTCAATTACACGGGCTGGACCAAGCAAGGCGAGATGTTCGACAGCTCGGTGGCGCGGGGGATGCCCGCCAGCTTCGAGGTGAATCGCGTCATCCCCGGTTGGACCGAGGGGTTACAGCTCATGGTCGCGGGAGAGAAGCGGCGGTTCTGGATCCCCGCGTCACTCGCGTACGGCGAGCATCCGATGGGCAACGCGCCCGCGGGCGATCTGGTGTTCGACGTGGAGCTCCTCGGCCTCACCAAGGCGCCCGATCCGCCGCCGGTTCCCGAAGACGTCGCCGCGCCCCCGAAGACCGCGAAGAAGACGAAGAGCGGTCTCGCGTATCGCGTGCTCAAGCCGGGCACTGGCAAACAACCGAAACCGACCGACGTCGTCTCGGTGAACTACTCGGGTTGGACGACCGACGGCCACATGTTCGACAGCTCGGTCATGCGCGGGCGTCCGCTCACCGCGCGGCTCGACCAGGTCATCAAAGGATGGACCGAGGCCGTTCCGCTCATGAAGGTGGGCGAAAAAGCTCGCTTCTGGATCCCCGCCGAACTCGCGTACGGCGAAAAGCCCACGCGCCCCGGCGCCCCCGCCGGCATGCTCGTCTTCGACATCGAGCTCCTCGAAATCAAAGAAGCGCCGCCGGTCGCGAATCCCAATTTGCAGAAGTGAATGGCGTGATCGCGCCGCGAGATTGGTTTCTGGGGGCGTGCCCGCGCCGGATTGCTGGCGGACTCTGTCGTCCTGAGATTGGTTTCTGAGGGGCGTACCGCGACGGATTGCCTGGTGGACTCTGCCGTCGTGAGATTGTTCTTGGGGCGAATCGCGACGGATTGCCTGGTGGACTCTGCCGTCGTGAGATTGTTCTTGGGGGGCGTCCCGCCCCCCTCGCCCCTTCGGGGCGGTCCCCCTGGTATTCGCTTCCGCTCAAGGTAACCGCTGCGCGGCGTTCCGCGCGCAGGGGCTAGCGCACCGTCACTTTTGCGTTCGTGATGACGTCGAGGTCGCGCTCTTTCACGCGCGCTTTGCAGACGATCTCCGTGGGGCTCGTCTTCCACATCTGACAGACGATGGTCTCACCGGGGAACACCGGCTTCGAGAAGCGGACCTGGATGGACTTGAACCCCGTCGGATCGTCGTCGCAGAAGGCTTCGATGACGGCGCGGCCGAGGTTACCGAACGTGCAGAGGCCGTGCAGGATCGGAACGTCGAAGCCGCCCATCTTCGCCATCATCGGATCGACGTGCAGCGGGTTCTTGTCGCCAGAGAGTCGATAGAGGAGCGCCTGTTGCGTGAGTGTCGAATACGAAATGACGGCGTCGGGCGCGCGGTCCGGCGGGTTGTTGCCGGGCTCCGGCGACTTCGAGTCTCCACCGAAGCCGCCTTCGCCGCGAATGAACGCGCCCATCACGTTCTTCACGAGCGCCTTTCCCGTTTTTTCGTCGCGAGTGACGAAGTCGACCGTGAGGAGCGCGCCCTTACCCTTGTCGTACACGCCGCTGATCGTGCCTTCGGTCACGATGCTCGCCGTGAGCGGCAGCGGCGGCTCGAGGATCTCGGTGTACTGCTCGCCGTGAAGCAGCATCATCGGGTTGAAGCTCAAACCAGGCACGTTGAAGAGCCCGCCGACGGCCGCGAACATCGGAATCACTCCGTAGGTCGGCAGCGCCGACAGCCCGTTTTCATACGTGTACTGAAGGACCTTTTTCGCATCGGTCGGACTTTGACCAATGCCGACTCCGACGCCGAGCGCGTACAGGATCAGCTTGTCTTCGTCCCAGCTCGACTGAACGGCATCTAGTTTCGCTCCCAGGACTTTCTTCGGATCGATCGGCATGCGGTCTCTATAGGTGGACCCGAGCGACCGAGGCAAGCCGGTGGCGACGACAGCGTCACTACGTTTTCCGGTGTGTTCAGCGCAGCCCTTTTG
>DATBBD010000381.1:0-4456 GCA_036271175.1 Polyangiaceae bacterium
CTTCGGCGCGAGCGGCGCCGAAGAGGCGGAGCCGCGCTTTCGGCGCGGCGCTGTCTTCGATGGCGAGCGGGAGCTACTCGGAGTGGTGTTGGCGGAGCTCTCTTCAATCATCGAGTCTGCCGTCGTCGAACGCGGCGCGGCGCTCATGGGCGTGGTGAACACGACGCCCGATTCGTTTTTCGACGGCGGGCGGTATCTCATCTCCGAAGCCGCGGTCGCGCGCGTGGACGCCGTGCTCGACGATGGGGCGACGATCGTGGACATTGGCGGCGAATCGTCGCGCCCTCGCGCGCTCCCCGTGCCGCCCGCCGAGCAGATCGCACGCATCACGTCCGCACTTCGCCACGCGGTGAATCGCGGCGCCCTGGTGTCCGTCGACACGACGAGCCCGGAAGTCGCCGAGTTCGCGCTTCGTGAAGGTGCCCGCATCGTCAACGACGTCTCGTGCCTCGCCGACCCCGAGCTCGCGGCCGTCGCGGCCCGCGCGGGCGCCGCGTTGATCCTGACGCACGTGCGCGGCGGCATGTCGAAGATGACGGGCTTTTCAGAATGGCCCGACGCCGATTATCCCGACGTCGTCGAGAGCGTGCGGGCGGACTGGGTCCGCGCCCGCGCCCGCGCCGTCCAAGCGGGGCTCGCCGAAAGCGCGGTCTGGTTCGACCCCGGCTTCGGTTTCGCGAAGAACGCCGCGCAATCCTTCGAGCTCCTGTCGCGACTCGGCGAGTTCACATCGCTCGTCCCCTTCATCGTCGTCGGGCCGGGGCGAAAATCCTTCATCGCGTCGGTCGACGGCGCGCCGCCGGAAGAGCGGCTCGGCGGCACGATCGCCGCGAGCCTTCTCGCGGTTCAACGCGGCGCCCACATCGTCCGCGTCCACGACGTCCGCGAGATGCGGCAAGCGCTCGCCGTGATGCGCGCCGCGCGCCCTGCGCCGAAGGAGGTCCAGAGTGCTCTCTAGCATCCTCGACTACTTCGCGAGCAAGAGCCTACTCGACGGCCTCCGGGACGTCGCCGACGTCGCGACGGTTTATTACATCGTCTACCGCGCGCTCCTCGTCTTGCGCGGCACGCGCGCGATGCAGATCGGCATCGGGCTCCTCTTCGTGTTCGTCCTTTACCTGGTCGCCGCGCAGCTCCACCTGCCGACCTTGCTCACGATCATGGGCGCGCTGATCCCCGGCGCCGTGATCATCGTCGTCATCGTCTTCCAAAACGACATTCGCCGCGGCCTGATGCGCATGGGGAGCCAGCCCTGGTTCGGGTTCGCGCGCGCGCAGGAGTCGCAGGCGATCGACGAGGTCGTCGAAGCGTCCACCGATCTGGCCAGGCATCGCATCGGCGCGCTCATCGCGTTCGAGCAGGACGCGAACCTCGACGAATTCGTGGGCATCAACAAGGGCCACACCCTCGACGCCAAGGTGTCGAGCGAGCTCTTGGTGTCGATCTTCATCCCCGAGGGCGTGAACAAGCTCCACGACGGCGCGGTCATCATCCGGAACCTTCGCGTGGCCAAGGCCGGCGTGTTTTTCCCGATGCCCGAGGGGCGCGTGCTCGATCCGAGCTTCGGTTCGCGACACCGCGCCGCGCTCGGCATCACCGAAGAGACCGACGCGGTCGTGGTGGTCGTCAGCGAAGAGCGCGGCACGATCAGCTTTTGCTTCAACGGCAACATCGTCGCGAACCTCGACGGCCCCGGGCTGCGGCGAGCGCTCGAAGGCGTGTTCGCGCCGCGGCGGCGCCGCAAGGGCGCGCCGAAGCGCGAAGCGGTACCGACCTCCGTCGCGCAGCGGCTCGTCACCGAAGCAGCGCCGCGCTCCACCGATTCCCAGCGCTTCACCGACTCCGGCGAGGAGACGACGTTGGTGTCGGTCGATCCGGAATCCATCGATTCGACGACGCGGATCCGCACGACGGAGCCCGACACGGAAACGCGGGCTCCGAGCCACGCACCGCCGCCCTTGCGCCGAGCCAAGGCGGAGAAGCCGGAAATCGAACCGAGCCCGGCGATCCCCGCGCCCGGGCGTGTTCCGCTCATTGCACCGACGCCGATGCGAGCCACGTTGGGGCAGCGCCCGGCGACCGAGGGCGGCACGCGCCCGCAGCCCTCGAAGCCCGAAGACCGAACGCCGGACTCGAGCGAAGGTGAGACGTTCGAGTGACCGACGTCTCGCGCCTCTTCAAGTCGTTCGGCCGCTTTCTGCAAGGCGCTTTCACCGAGAACCTCGGGCTCAAGGCCGTCTCGCTCGCAGTGGCGCTCGGGCTCGCCGCGTATAGTCGCGGACAGCTCGATCGCACGCAGCGCACGGTCGCCATCGGGGTCGTCCTTCGGTTGCCCCCCGAGCGATTGCATCGCGAGTTGATGACGCAGATGCCGGCCAACGTGGACGTCACGGTGGTCGGGACGACGCGAAGCATCGACCGGCTCGTCCCCTCGCCCATCGAGCTCGATCTCCGCGACGGCACGACAGACAGCGTCACCTTCGAGCGAACGATGTTTTCGCTGCCGCCCGAGGTCGAGCTGAAGTTCGTGGATCCGCCGAGCATCAACCTCGAGTGGCAAGACGTCGTCCAGCGTACGATTCCGATCCAGGCCGCACGCACCGGCCAGCCCGCGAAGGGCTACGAGATCAAGGACGTCTTCGACGTCGATCCGAAGGAGATTACCGTCAAAGGCCCCGAGAGCCTGGTCGAGGTGCTCCAGTTTGCGCGGCTCGCCGCGTTCGACGTGTCGGGGCTGACCGACGGCGTCTATCGGCGCCGTCTCTCGATCGACGATCCGCCGCCGCGCGTTCGCTACTTGGGCTCGAAGGCGGCAACCGTCACGGTCGTGGTCGTGCGGCGCCAGACCCAGGTGAAGTTCGAGCATCGGCCGATCGAAGTCGTCGGGATCCCTTACGCGCACGTCGTGCCTGCGACGGTCGACGTCGCGGTCAACGGACCGCCGGAAACCGTCGTCGCGCTGCGCCCCGAGCAAATCGTGCCCCGCGTCGACCTTTCGACCGCCGGTCTCGACCTGAAGACGGAGACTCACGGCTCGATGACGTTGAAGGTCCAGGTCGACCTCGACAACGCCGAAGCGGAGTGCCAGCCGCCCAGCGTTACCGTGAAGTGGTGACGCCGTGCTCGTCGGCGGTCGGCGAGACCGCACGGCGAACCGCACCCTTGAAAGAGCCGCGCCCCGAGGGCGTCAGGGGTCGTCGATGGGGACGGCCTTGGGCGGCGGCTCGACGCCGCGCGCTTTTCGGTTCGCTTTCGCGTGTGCTCTTCGCTCCGTTCGCGGGCGCGCCTTCGCCCGCGCTTTTTCGGGTGGGTTCATGGACGCTTCGGAGGAGGGCTTCGGAAAATCGACCACGAACGTGGTCGTTCCGTCGGGGCTGGTCTCGAAGCGGGAGGTCGGCGTCACGGCTCGTCGCATGACGACCACGAGTCGCGCGTCTCCGGCGTGCTTCTTCTTGCCGTGACCGTGACGAACGTGAACGCGTTCGGGGACCAGTCGCGCCGAGAGCACCATCGAGCCGAAGTGCTGCGCGAGGAGCGGGTTCTTGTTGTTTCGAGCGGGGATGGTCGCTCCTTTGAGCAGGAACTCCGCCCGCGTGCCCTTTACCTGAACCTCGACCGGAACCTCGCCGGAGAGCTTGACGAAGATCCGGCTCGTGCCGTCGTCGTGCTCCTCGAATCCCGAGAACGTCACTTCCGCGCCCGGCGACGGCAATGCCTCGAGGCGCACCGATTTCGCGACGGGTTTTTCGCGCACCTTTTTTGCGGGCTTTTCGACGGTCTGCGGCGCCGGTTTTTCGACGACCTCGGGCGGCGGCTTCGCCGGGCATCCGTTCTGCTTCGGGTCATCGGACGCCACGCCGGCGTCGGTCGGGCAAGCATCGTCCTTGTCGACGACGCCGTCGCCGTCGCCGTCGGGTTCTTTCTCGGCCACCTCGCCGGCCAGGTCCTTTTCCGGGCACCCGTTCTGTCCGGCAACCCCGGAGGTCACACCGGCCTGATCCGGACAATCGTCCTCGCCGTCGACCAGGCCGTCGTGGTCGCGATCGGCGTTGCCGGTGTCGAGCGAGGCCCGAGCCATTTCGACGACGTGCGTGGGCGGCGCGAGCGCGACGGTCGCGATCACCCGCGGCGCGACGCCGGGCGCGTCCGACAAACCCGGGCCCCCCGCGACCCCGATCGCGAGATTACCGAGATGCACCTTGACGCCGAAGATGCCGGAGACCGGCGTGATCTTCGTGTAGTTCCATTTCGGCGATACTTGATGATTGCCCCACAGCTCGGGGCCGAACTGGAGCACGTCGTCGAACAAGAAGAGCCCCGCGCCAGCGCCGAACGTGAACGCGTTGCCGGTTTCGAGCGAGCCGTCGTCGATCTTCCGTCGAAAGAGAAAGCCGCCGTTCGCTTCGTAGAAGAACGGCCCGACTCGTCCGCTCGCGACGGCTCGCGGGTTCACGCG
>DATBBD010000382.1:0-1706 GCA_036271175.1 Polyangiaceae bacterium
ATGAGCACGCCCGTCCTTTTCGTGACCTGGGACGGCCCCGATTCGCCGTATCTCGAGACCCTGTTCTTGCCGGTGTTCCGGGAACTGACACGAAGCGGTTTTTCTTTCCGCGTGCTCCAGTTCACGTGGGCGAGCGAGGAACACGTCCAACGACAGGCGCGCGCCGCCGAAGCAATGGGCGTCGGGTACACGTCGTTCCCGGTGTTCCGCGGCCCCGCGGCGCCTTCGGCGTTGGCCATGATCGCGGCGGGTGCGGTTGCGGTGGGCTGGCACGCGAAGAGACACCGCGCGAAGGTGATCTTGCCGCGCAGCATTCTTCCGGCGGCCATGGCGCTCGGGGCGCGTTCGATCGCGAAATGCGCACTGTCTTTCGACGCGGACGGCCTACCTGCCGACGAGCGCGTCGAATTCGGCGGGTGGAGCACGAGCGGCGCTACGTATCGAGTGTGGCGGCAAATCGAGGCGCGCGGCGTTCGCGCGGCGGACTCGGTCATCACTCGAACCGAGGCGGCAAAAGAGATCTTGCTCGAGCGCGCGGGGCGAAGCGTGCTTGCCGACAAGATATTCGTGATCCCGAACGCACGAGACCCCCAGTCGTTCTCTCCCGGAACGGAGGCGTCTCGAGCCGCGGCGCGGGCGTCTTGGGGTGCGACGCGCGACGAACCCTGTCTCTTGTACGCGGGATCCATCGGGCCGCAGTATTTTCCGGACGAGATGCTGTCGCTCTTCGAGCGAGTGCGTGCGAAAAGGCGCGACGCCCGCTTCGTCGTGCTCACGCGAAACATCGAAGCGCTCCGCTCTGCCCTTCGACGCGTCGTCGTCGACGAGTCGCGCGTCGTCGTGCGCGCCGTCGAGGCGTCGGATGTGGCATCGCACATCGCGGCCGCCGACACGGGGCTCGCGCTCCGAGCCCTGACGTTCTCGCAGCGGGCCGTTTCACCTGTGAAAGTATCGGAATACTTGTTGTGCGGGCTCCCCGTCGTGGCGACGCCGGTCGGTGATCTCGAGCAACAAGTCGACGCCGGCGCAGGGTTGTTCGTTGCCGAGCCGAGTCCGGAGAATCTGGACCGGGCCGCGAGTTGGTTCGTGAACGACGTGATCCCGAACCGCGACGCGATGCGTACGCAATCTCGCGAAAGTGGCCTCCGTCACTTTTCGTTGGACACCGCGGCCGAGCGCACTCGAGCCGCGCTGGAGTTCGCGTGTGTTCGCGCCGAGGGGCGGTGACGTTCAGCGGGCCGCCGCCGCGCGTTTCAAAATCTCCGCCAGTCGCGGCGCTTGGGCTTCGATGGAGTGCGAGCGCTCGACGAGCTCGCGACCGGCGCGCGCGATGCGGCTCCGAAGCGCCGCATCGTCGAGCAGCGCTTCGAGGGATCGAAACCACTCGTCGTCCGTGCGAGCGAACAGGCCGTTCTCCCCGTGCACGATGAAATCCGTCGAGCCGCCCTCAGGCGAGGAGACGCTCGGCACGCCGACCGCCATGTACTGGAGTTGCTTGAAGGCACACTTGCCCTTCGAGAACTCGGTAGCGTGGATGGGCGCGAGCCCGATGTCGAGCTCCTGAAAATCGCGCACCTCGCGCTCGCGCGCCCAGGGGCGAGTCTCGAGCTCGAGGCCGGGCAGCGAGAACGATTCGGCCGCCCCGATGACGCGCAGCGAGAATCGTCGCCCGGAGGCGCGGAGCCGTCGCAAGGCGGGTAGCACCA
>DATBBD010000383.1:0-4258 GCA_036271175.1 Polyangiaceae bacterium
CGACATTGCGACTGGTCGCCGAGCACGGGTTGGACGGATTTACGCTCCGCGCGGCGGCAAAGCTTGCCGGCGTGTCCGACGGCGCGCCGTATCATCACTTCACCGATCGCGAGGCGCTCTTGGCGGCCGTCGCGGAGGAGAGCTTCGGCCTCCTCAGCGACGAAATGACCAGCGCCGCTGACGACTACGCGGGGAGCGGCCGCGAGAAGGCGCAAGCGATGGGCGTCGCGTACGTGCTCTTCGCGGCGAAGTATCCGTCTCGGTTCCGCATCATGTTCGGCTCACTGTCGCGAGGGCGGACCAAGCACCCTGATCTATTCGAAGCATCCGAGCGCGTTCATCGGCTCGTGCGCCAAGCGCTCGCTCGTGCGCTTTCGGACGAACCGAAGCGCACGCCGTCGAAGAAGGCGGTCGTCCGCGCGTGGGCGCTCTTGCACGGCCTCTCCGCGCTCGCCGTCGACGGTTATCTCGGCGCGGACGGCAAGCGAGCGCCGAAGCTCGAGCGTCTCGCGTGGGAGGCGATTCAATCGCTCGATCGTCCGGAGCGGCGCGAGCCCGAATCGATCCCGCGGAGCGGCGCCCGTTCGCGCACGTCGCGAGCGCCGCTCTCGGCGCGCCGAAACGCATCATAGAAACCCCGCGCGCTACGGCTTCTGGGTTGGGTTCCCTGGAGCACGCTCGATCGTCACGGGGACGGTAAGGAGCGCAATGCTCGAGAGCTCGGTGAAGCGCAGCCGTTCGAACGTCGTTTCGAAACAAGAAAGCGCGTCGGCGCCGAACTTCGAATCGTCGGGAGTCGCCTTCCAGACGTCGCCGGTGAGATCCACGACGAGGTGAAAGACGGTCGCGTCTTTCACCTGGCCTGCGGGTTTCGCATTTTGCGCGCTCGGCACGTCTTCTGGCAGCGGCGTCGCTCGCGCCGCGCAGGCCTGAAAATCCGCGGCGTGGTCTCCGAAGGCTCGCGTCACTTCGACGAGGGCGAGCTGCCCTTTGACGCTCGGAGGGCCGACCACGACGTGGACCGCGGCGCCGCTCGGCGTCGGCGGCGCGACGTTCGCGGGCGCGCCGCCGTCTTGCAACAAAGGAACCCCTCGCACGCTCGACGCGCGCGCACGGACGAAACCCCCGACGCCGCCGGCGACGTCGGCCACGCCGCGCAGCTCGCATTCGGCGACGAAGAGGCGCATGGCACGGGGTAGATCTACGGTGCGCAGAAAATCGCCTAGGCTCGTGCAATCGTCCGCGACACTTCGGGTGCACCCGCTGCGGTAGTGCTCGGCGAGATGCGTCTCGCGACGCCGCGCGGCGGCGCACGCAGCGGCGGCCGTGCTCGATTGGCACGCCGCGACGTACGCGCGGGTCGCGCGCCCGGTGTCTTTGCCGATGAGCACGTCGCCGAGCCGCTTACAGCCCTGCGTCGAACCCTCACGACACGACAGGGTGAGCAGCTTCTCTCGGCGCGCGAGCTCCGCGTCTTCGATCGTCTTCGGCGCGGCGTCCGGTGCGCCGGTCGGGTCGAGATCGTATGGGCCTTCGATCATCTGCGCAGCGAAGAGACAGCTGTCGCCGTCGCCGCCCTTGCATCCCTTGTCGAAGAAGCCCGCGGCTGACAGCGCGTCGGTGCTACCGAACTCGAAGTTCGCCTTCTCGCGATACAGGTTCCCGGCGTGGCGGCACCCGCCTTCGCCGGCTACACCCTTGCTGCACGCGCTTTCACAGGCCGAGACCTCGCCGGCTATGCAGCGCTGTCGCAGGGCGTTGAGTCCTCGGCATCCCGATAATCCAAGCAATCCCCAGGCGATTGCCGCCGCGGTCACCCACCGACGCCCATGCGAACCGGCCTGCCCGCGCGCGGCTCGGCGCATTTCCCCAGCACGGTTATCCCGCATGGCCCTTTCATCTGGCGACCGACGGTGAACCGTCGAGAAACCGCCTATCGGTTCTCCCGAATCTGCCGTTTCTATACCCGGAGCACGCGATGAAAGGTCTCATATTCAACCTACTTGCCGACCTCGCCGCTCGGGCGGGTTGCGAGGACGAAGCGTGGGACGTCGCGCTCATTACGGCGGGGTCGTTGCTCGGGCGGCAGACCTCCGACCAGTGGGACCTCGAGGACGACGACGACTGGCTCGAAGCTCTCGACATGCCGGCGCTCGATGCGTCCCGCGATACGTTTCGATCGCTCCTCCGCCACGCGCCACCGCTCTGCGGGGAGCAGGCGCGGGCGTCGCTCCGCCCACACCAAGAGGAGCCCGCGCCGTCCGTTAGAACGCTGGAGCCGAAGCAGCTCTCGCTCTTCCCGAACGAAGAAGTTCCGCCGCGTCGATCTCGGTAGCGCGCTTGCCCCGCCCTCGATGCGGCGCGCATAATTCATCCTGATGCAGGCAGAGGGCGCTGCCGACGCCGGTTGGTTGCGTCAGCTGATGCAGGGCGGCCCGTCGTCCTTCAAGAGTTTCGGCGAGTTGGCGCGCGGCCTCCTGACCTCGCCGGAATGGCCCGCGAAAGCCAAGCCGCAACCGCGGTCGCTCGCGGCGCTCCTCAGCAAGCTCGACCGCGGCGTCGAGCTCGAATGGCTCGCGGATCGTCCCGAGGTGCAGCTGGCGCTCGCGCGGCTCCTCGGAACGAGTCGCGTTCATATAGAAACGGTCGTCAAAGGGTCGGTCCGGAACGCCGATGACGATCGGCACCGGATCCGTTGGCGCGATCTCCCCTACGCCGCGCCCTTCTATAGCCGCAAAGAGCCGCTTCCGCCGGGTCTCCCGCGCGAAGTTTCGGAGCCGTACGGCTGGGGGCGAACCTGGTGGCTCGCGCCGTCGGGTTCAGGGCGCTCACTCGCCGGCGCGTGGCTTCGAGCGCGCGGACTCGCCGCGTTCGTGTCGGCCGCAGACGGCGCCGAAGCACAGTCGAGTTTGCCGGACGGCGGCGCCGTGTTCGTCGAATTGACGTCGGCCCACGGCGAAGCGCTGCTCCCGGCGCCTCGCGGCGCGATCTGCGTCGCCGCGCCGGAGCCTCCTCGGGACGAACGAGGATGGACCCTCGTGCGGTCGCCGCCGCTCGCCGACTCGATCGACGCGCTGGTCGATTGGGTCGCGCTGCGGCTCCCGCTCGACGGCAACTTCGAGCGGCGCTCGGCGGCGTCCTGGTTGCGACGAGCCATCGAAGACCGAGTCGTCGACACGCTCGGCGGCGCGATCGGTCTCCTCGGCGCCGTGGATCGGTTCGGCGTCGCAGAGCTCGAGCGACTCGGCGTCGATCTCGCCGCCGAGCGCTTCATCGCCGAAGAAGCGACGAAGACCGCGGACGAAGACGCGGACAGCGCGTGGCTCCGCGATCGGGCGGGCGCCGCGTTCGCGGGGCTCGTCGAGCGCGCGCTCGTCGACTCGAACGACCCTTGGGACGGGCCGCGTTCGTTCGACGACTGGGTACGGCTCGTGCCTCCGCAGTATCGCGAAACGTCGGGAAGGGTTTCCGATGGCGCTTACGGCGTCGTGCGTTCGTTCGAGCGCGCCGGGTTCCTGCTGCGGCACGGCGATCGCGACGCTTTCACCGCCGGGCCGCGATGGATCGCCGATCGAATGTTGTTTCGCGCCCAGCGGTCGCTCGTCGAAGGGGCCGGCGCGGCATGGGGCGAGGCGCTGCTCTCCGCCGGGTCCGCGCCGTCGATCGGGCGGCTGCTCCTCGCGCGGGTGCTCGACGGAGACTTCGAGCCGCTCGAGGAAGCCGTGGATGCGTCCACCGAAGGGTCGCCGGGCGCCGCCGCCGCCGTCGATTTTGCCTTTCGCGCGGCGGGGATCGCGCTCCTTCTCGACGTCGAGGTTCCAGGGGACGCCGTTCGTGCTCTCTGGGATGCCGTCGTCGCGCGAGTCGTCGAGCGGCGCGACGGTCCGCACCCACTCCTCCGGCACGGCACCGTCGCGACGAAGGATCCGCTCTTCGACGTCGGCACGTTCCGACTCGCCGCGTTCGCGATTTCCGAGTCGCTTCCGGTCGGCGCGGGCGCGCCGCACGCGCTCCTTCGTCCCTGGAACGTGAAGCCCGACGCGGATGTGCTCGGCAAGGTGCTCGATTCGATCGGCGGCGTCGTCGCTCGTCTTTCCGAGTCGGATTCCACTTGGGGCTACGAGGCGTTCGACATCGCCGAGCGTCTCGTTCGATTGATGGGGCGCCCTTTCGAATCGCGGCTCCTCGAATGGCCGGCAAAGTTGCTCGAAGCGCTGGAGACGAACGAAAAGACGTTCCGCAAGCTCTGCCGCGTCGA
>DATBBD010000384.1:0-9539 GCA_036271175.1 Polyangiaceae bacterium
AGATTTTCGTATTCCAGCGTGCTCGCCAGCGCCGTGAGCCGCGGCGGCCAGCCGTCGTGAGTGAGGTGTTGTTTCATCAGGACGAGCTCGTCGTCGTCGTCGAAGAGGACCGTGCCCGTGAATACCTCGAATGCGCAGCAGGCGAACGCATATATGTCGGCCGCGAGCGGAGAGCCCGCGCCCGGGGCTCCCTGGTGCGAAAGGATCTCCGGAGCGCAGTACTCGAGCGTACCGCATCCGGGGCGAAGGTGGCGCCCGCTGAGCCCGAAGTCCACGAGCACCGGCGTGCCTTCGTCTCGAAGGATCACGTTCGACGGTTTGACGTCCAGGTGCCCGACGCCGACGCCGTGCATCGCTTCGAGGCCCGCGAGGATCCCGTCCAAGTAGTGGATGCAGACCGCCAAGGTGAGCGACTGGCTCCGGATCAATCGGTCGAGACCCTGCCCGCGAATGAGCTCCATGACGAGGATCGGCTTCGGGCGCGCGGCGAGGTCGAACGTGACGAAACGCGACAGATTCGGGTGCTGAGGAAGCGACAGAAGCGCCCCTGCCTCGTCGCGAAAGAGCTGCATGAACTCGTGCTCGGACAAGCTGCGAGCGGTGTTCGGATCGTACTGCGGGACCTTGAGTGCGTAGAGCTCGGCGCCGAGCGTGTGCCGTTCTTCGATCCGGCGCGCGATGAAGACCGAGCTCGCCCCGCCGCTGCCGAGCGCGCGCACGACGTAGAAGGCGCCGATGGTTTTCCGCGGGAGGAGCCAGTCGGGGAGCTCGGTGCGGCGGTTCTGGAGCGGAATCGCGGTGATTTCACTCGGCGGCGCGACGGGCAGCGCCGGGACGTTGGCGATGATGCCGGAGATCGGCCGCGCGAAGGCTTCGGGAAGGGATGCGACGAGCTCGCGCGCGGACATGGTGAATTCGCCGGTGCTCCAGATCGAACGGGCGATCGCGCGCTCGACGAGCGCCGACACCGGCGGCAAATTCGTCACGACGTCGATGTCGCTCCGCGCGTTTTCTCCGAGGACCCGGCGCCGCGCGCCGCGGACGAGCTCGCTCAGGGTGGCCGCGAATTTTTCGACGTCGAGGAGCGGGTAGCCGTCGCCCCCGGGCGCCTCTACCAGATCCGACAAACCGCGCGCGGAGGCGATCCGCTCCAGGGCGCTGCCGAGCCGGAACACGACTTGCCGGAGCGCCTCGCCGAGGTACGAGCCGGTCGCGCCGATCCCTCGTGAAAACGCCACGAACGCGCGGGCGTCACTCGATTCGTCGCGATCGCTCGGATCGGTCGGTTCGAGAAAGACGTCGAACGTCGACGTCCCGGGCTCGCGCGACGTGCGCGCGACGAATTCGCCGTAGGCGCGCAGGACGTCGCGGACGTCGGCGTGCGTCGATGCCTCCATCACCGCCTGAATGCCGTGGGCGTCCGCGACGCGCTCGACGAGGATGAGCACGAGATCCGCGGGGTCGGCGAACCCCTCGCGGGCGGCGGCGTCGAGACCGCGGGCGAGAGCCGCGCACATGATGCGGTGCACCGAAGCGTCGGGGCCGGCGGCGAGCGCGTCGAGCAGAACGACGATCGTGCGACGGACGCGCGCCTTCACTCCGTCTGAATCGCCGTCGGAGCGCGTCGAGCTGTCGAGGTCCACCAAATGGAGCAGCGTCCGGAGCGCTTGCTGCCGTGTCGTTATCTCGACTTCCGAATAGTCGCCCTCGACGTGCGCGGCTTCGCGATCGAGGATCCAGTGACTCAGACGATCGCACAGTCGGTCCATCTCCGGAACGGCGGAGTTCGTGTCACCGGGGCTTCTGCCGAGCAGCAGCAGATCGTGCAGCCGTGAGCGCTCGATGGCGCTCGCGTCGAGATCGCCGAGCGCGACGGGCAACCGTTCGATCGGGCTGTCCGCGGCGTCGAGGACGTCCATCGATAGGTTCGCGCGTTCGAGCGCGGCAAGGGCGAGCTCGTGCGCCGCCCGCGCGCCCGCGGTTTCGTAGGCGCGGAGGGCGCGTTTGATGGACGCGTGAACCGAGTCTTCGACCGTGTCGTCGCGCGTGAGCCGGCGAAGCAATTCCGACGATGGAAACAGCTCCGCGCTCGACAGATCCGCGAGGAGCGCTTCGGCGGCGTACCGGACGTCGCCGCGTCCGGTGCGGACGAGCCGCTCGAGCAACTCGAACGCCCATTCGGGCTCGGCCTCGACCACCGGCGGGAGACCCCAGATCAACGTCGCGATCATCCCGGGGTCCCTCGCGACGATTTCCCCTTCGAGCAAGCGGAAGCATTGCTGGATCGCGTTCTTGCCTTCGTTCGACGCGCACGCCACGAGGGAGACGGCGGCGCGGCGCCATTCGGTCGGGCTGAGCGTCGGATCGAGCGCGAGATCGATCTCCTCGCGCAAGCGCGGGATCGCGCCCGATAGAATGCCGCGGGCGAGCGCGGCGTGGCGCCAGACGAGCGGCTCACGATCGGCGAGCAGCCGATCGAACACGGGCTTCGCTACCGGGCCGACCAGCAGCTCGGCCGAGTGAGGATCACCGTCATCGGCGCGCCGCACTGCCTCACGCGATGCGAGCTCGAAGAGACGCGCGGCCATGCGGCGCGCCCCGAGCGGCCCGGTCGCGGCTTTCGCGATCCACCCGTCGAAGAGCTCGCGCCGCGAGGCGAGCACCAGCGCGAGGGGATCGGCGTTGACGGAGCTGCCGATCGGCAAGTTGAAGACGAGGCCGATCCTCGCGCGCACTGCGGACGCCTCGAAGGGACGCCCCGCGCCGAGTGCCATCCTCGCGGCGACGGCCGCGAACGTCGCCGCGTCTCCTTCGTACACACGCGCGAGCACGCGGCGACCGATGTCGCGGCGTTCCTTGCCCGGCGGGAGTTCCGAGCTGAGCTCGTAGAGCGCGACGGCGGCGGCGCCGGGCGCGATCCAGTCGAGGTCGTCGACGAGGCCCGTCTCGAGCGCGACGCGCGTCGCGGCCAGAAGATCGTCGGGAGGGACACCGTCGAGCGGTGGCGGGCCGTCGATCCGCGCTTCCTGTCCCAGCGCGGCGACGGCCTTTCGCCACTGCGTCTCGCGATCCACTGGATCTTCGAGCTGCGGGAGGATCACCAGGGACTCGACCGGGCTCTGGCGCGGACGCATTCGGGCGAGTTAGCTTACCAGTCTCCGCTCGGGCCGTTCCCGGTTTTGCCACTCGCGCGACGGAAATCATCATGCCCTCCTCACGCGTGCTCCTCTTGGTCGGCCACGGAACGATCTCGAACGTCGACGACATTCCAGAATTTTTGCGCCGGATCCGTCGCGGGCGGCCGGCGAGCGCGGAGCTCGTGGGTGAGATCCGTCGCCGGTACACCCACATTGGTCGCTCGCCGTTGCTCGACACGACGAACGCCGTCGCCGCAGCGCTCGCGGACCGGCTCGGATTCGACGCGCGTGTCGCGATGCGATTCTGGCACCCCTTCATCGAAGACGTCGCGAGCGCGCTCGTGCGCGACAAGGTACGCGAAGTGTGCATCCTTCCCGTCGCGCCGTTCAGCGTGAGTGTTTACGCCGACGTCGTCGCGGAAGCGATCGCACGGGTCGCAGCGTCACCAGAAGCCGCGCCGCGGCTCTCACGCGTGCCGCCGTTCGGGAGCCACCCCGCGCTCATCACCGCCCACGCCGAGAACATTCGCCGCGTCCTCTCGAAGGACGACGGCGACTACACCGAGCTCGTCTTGTCCGCGCACAGTTTGCCGACGCGCGTCATCGCGGCGGGCGACAATTATCAACGCGAATTCGAGGCGTCGGCGCATCTCGTCGAGGCCGCGCTCGGTGTCACGGCGCGGATCGCGTATCAGAGCCAGGGAGCGGACGGCGGAGACTGGCTCGGACCACGCCTCGACGACACGATCCGTGCCGTGCACGACGCAGGGAAGAAGCGCGTCGTCGTCGCACCCATCGGGTTTCTCGCCGACCACGTGGAAACTTTGTACGACCTCGACGTCGAAGCGGCCGAACAAGCGCGCGCGCTCGGTCTAGAGTTCGACCGCGTGCCGGCCTTGAACGACGACCCGCGCTTGCTCGACGCGCTCGAAGCCGTCGTGAGGAATGCACTCGCATGAGTCGCACGACGGTTCGGTCGTTCGCGGCGCGCGCCGGCGTCGTGCTCGGACTCCTCGCGACGGGGTGTCCGCTGGTCCGCGGCGCCGTCAACGCGAGCCCGTCGCTCCGGTGGTGGCTCTTCTCGAACTTCGGCGCCGGAAAAATGTGCCCGGAGATGTTGAAGCGCGGCGCGCCGCTCCGGCTCATCCCGAACGGCAATGCCATTGGTCGGTTCTTCCCGACGGCGTGCAAGAGCGACGTCGACGACAGCTCGCAGACGGTGACCATCCACTTTTCGGGGACCGGGTACGCCTGGACTCCGGTAGCGGGTCGCGTGGGGTTTTCGGTCGCCACGGCCGTCGAATACCGTCCGGATTTCCAGATGACGGAAGATTCGACGTACGTCTGGGCGCGCACGAATCGCGTCGTCGAAGGGCCGACGTTCGCCATCGGCTCGGTCGAAAACCCCGTCGTGAACTGGGCGAGTCAGACGCCGCTTGGATATCTCGCGAGCACCTTCGGGAGCCAGATCATCTCGAGCGAGCTCGCGAGCGGGTTCACCGTCGTTCACTCCGACAACGGCGATGATTTCGCGCTCGGCATTTTGACGCCGCCGGCGAAACCACCGCATCCCTTCAAGCTGTCGAGCAACGAGCACATCACGCTCGCGAACGAGTCGACCGAAGTGCGGCTCCAGCAGGTCGACTTCATCGGACCTCTCGAGGTCGCGGACAACGGCCAAGCGCTGTTCATGCGGTTCAAGCTCGCCGGTCCGTCCGTCGACATGCTGATCATGCAACGTTCCGCCGCCGACACCTGGCGCGAAGGGCTCCAGCAAGGAGCACCGCTCGCGCCTCCGACCGTGCCTCCCATCACGAGCTTCGTATTGGCGGGGAATTCGGAGCAAACGCAGAGCCTGCGGCTCCCCCCGGGCCAATACGTGATCGTCGTGGACAATTCCGATCGCGTCGGCAGCGTGGCGCCCCCTTGGAACCCGCTCAGCGTGCTCGGCGGCGGAGTCGTCGTCCTGTCGTATTCCATCGAACTCGGCGACGCGACGTGAAAGCTATCTCATAAACCTACTACGCCCCCCGCTGCGTCGGTCGGCCTCCTCGAAATACCAAGCGTATGCCCGCGTCGGCCTCCCTAGCATCGGGGTGCTCGCTACGGTTTCTGAGACAGCTTCGAGCGTCGCGGAAGGCGACGGCGTTCGTTGCCCGTCAGTGGTGCCGCTGGATCTTCACGCGCCAGTCGACCGGGACGTCGAGGAACCCCTCGAGACAGAGATAGTCGTAGAGCGCATCGCAGATCACTTCACAGGTCTCGCTGTACACGTGCGGGTCGATGAAAAACTTGATGGTTTCGTCGCGCACCGATTCGTCGTCGCCGGAAAGGCGCCCGCTGAGCTCGTCTCCGGCGAAGTTCACCATCTGCTGCATGAGAAGCCGCTCCCACTCCTCGCGAAACGCCTCGAATCGATCGGGTAGAACCTTGTAAGCCACGCTGTTCGGTCGGCGCGCGGCGCCGGAATTCCGGATCGTGATTTTCGCCATCTGCTCGAGCCGCGGCGGCAGATAGGACTGAAAAAAATCGACGAGCACCGCGGTGAACGTGTTCATGACGCGGTTCAGCTCCGGCGATCGCCGCGAGAGAAACCCGACCTGCAAGTCGCGCGCGATCGTCGCGAGGAGCTCGAGCGTCAGCTCCTTGATGTCGGCGTCCTTGTATTCGAACCCTTCGAGCTCGTTCTTGATCCGGTTCTTGTACCGCTGAAGCACGTAATAGACGCCTTGCTCGGCGTGATGGATCACCTTGTCCTTGTCGGCCTTGGTCTTTTCGTGAAGCTCGCTCTCGAAGAACAGCTTCGCGACGCGTCGACCGATCGGCTTCAGGTTCTGGGTGATGAGGTTACCGTGGTCGCCCTCCGAGCACACGCGACGTAAAAGTTCCGTAAATAGCGCGGTCTGCTTGCTCTCGATGTGCTCGACGGATTCATGCGCGGCCGGGCGATGTTCGAACGCCGCTTGCATCTCTTTCAGCTGTGCGACGACGCCGGCGGTGATCGCGTCGAGCTCGGGGCTCGTTTCGAGGTCACCGCGATAGTGCACGATTCGCGCTTGAACCTGTTCGTTGAGCAGCCCGAGCGCTTGAAGTGCGAGCGCGTCTTTGTCGCCCTGACTCATCGCCTCGGTGCGACGGGCCGTCCCTGCGCGCTGAGAGGGAGGCGGAGGTGCGCGCCGAATCGGGGGCTTGGGTTGCGAAGGTTGGCTCACGGGGAAAGGTTGGAATGTATCATGGCCCGATGATCGGTCGGCGCTTTCGGGTTTCGGGGTCGTTCTCCATCCTGGCCGTGCTCACTGGGTGCGCGCGCGGCCCGAACGTGTCGTCGGACCTGCCGCTACGGCGGGTCGTCGTCTACCGAAACGGCGTCGGGTATTTCGAGCGCTCGGGCAAGGTCGATACCGATCACGTGAAGTTCAAGATGCGGGGCCGCATGGTGGGCGATTTCCTGGCGACTCTCGCCATCGTCGAGCGCGGCGGGGGCACGGTTCGGAGTGCGTCCTTTCCGCTCGACGTGAAGGACGATAACGAGCAGCAACCCGCGCCACCCACACAGCCGACCCCACCGTGCCCCATCGAACCGCTCAAGACGGCGCCGTCCACGGAGGATCCGTCGCCGAATCGGCTCCGCGACGTCGTGCTTTCCCTCGACGGCGACGAGCACGATCTGTCCATCGGGTATGTCGCTGAAACGCCGGTCTGGCGACCCTCGTACCGCGTGGTGGTGCAAACCGGGAACCTCGCCGATCTCCAGACCTGGGGCATCGTGCAAAATCTTTCGGGAGAAGAATGGTCGAACGTGGACCTCGTCCTCGTCGCGGGCGCGCCGATCGCGTTCCAATCGACGTTGGGCACGCCGGTGATTCCGGACCGCCCGATCGTCACCGACACCGGCGAGGTGATCGCCGCGGTTCCCGGCGGAGAGACGACGCTCGCCGAGCCGCCGGCGCCTGCTCCGGCTGCACCTCCGCCCCCGCCCGAGGCGGAAGCGAGCGTCGCCGCGGACAACGAGCCCGCCGCGAGCGACAAGGACGAAGAGAAACCGCGCGCGAAGAAGGCCGCCACGCGCGGCGTCGGTGCCGGCGGGGGAGCCCACGCTTATGGCGCGGCCGCGCCCGCGAGTGCGCCCATGCCGCTGATGCTCCGGTCCGAGTCACTCAGCGCGCCCCGCAGCGTGAGTGCACTCGCCGCGGTCGCGCTCGAAGCAGGCACCACGCGCTACGCCATTCCGTACAAGGTGAACGTGCCGGACAAAAGCGCGACCATGGTGCTCCTTCTGCACGAGAGCGTGCCGGGAAGTGCCGTCTTCTTGTTCGCGCCGGATCCCGGCGTTCCCGATTCATCGGCGCATCCGTTTCGTGTCGTCCGATTCACGAACGCGACGCCGGGGCTGCTCGAGCGCGGACCCATCGCGGTGTTCGAGAAAGGCTCATTTCTCGGTGAAGGCGTGCTCGAGCCGCTGCCGCCGAAAGCGACCGCGACGGTGCCCTTCGCGCTCGAGCGCGGGCTCGCGGTCGACAGTGAGCAACGCTTCGACGAGCTCGGCGCGCGCGTCGTGAAGATCGAAGCGAGCCAGCTCTACATCGAGCGCGATCAAGTCCACAAGACGACGTACAAAGTGAAAAACGGCGGAGCCGATGCCGCTCATCTCTTGATCAAGCACCCGCGAACGCCCGGCTCGCACCTGTTCCAGCCGCCGCCGGGAACCGAGGACAACGTCGGAACCGGAACCGCACTCATCCCGGTCGACGTCGGTTCTTACGGCACCGCGGAGCTCGTCGTCGATGAGCGAAGTCCCTTTCAACAACCGAGCGACTGGCTGAGCGACATCGCAAACGTCGCGGTTCGGGCGTACCTCGCCGACCCGAAGAGCGACGCGAAGGTCGGGGCCTCGCTGACGAGCGCGTTCTCGATCCGCGACAAGCTCCGCGCGCTCTACGACGAACGGGACAAGCTCACCGCCGAACAAGCGGAGCTCGAGCGGAGCACCCGCGAGAGCCGCGCGTCGCTGAAGGCGCTCGAGAAGAACAAGAAAGCCGCGGATCTCGTGGCCAAGCTGACCGAACGCCTCCGCCAAGACGGCGACCGACTCGACGCGATCACCAAGCGACTCATCGAAGTGGGGTTGGCATCCAACGAGCAAGAGGTACGCTTCCGCGACGCCATCCGGGACATCACCCTCGTGACCCCGCCGGCCCCCAAGGATTGAACGATGGACCCGCAAGAGCTCGAAGCCACGCTCCTCCGCGCGTTTCCCGACGCGGATCTCGAAATCAAAGACCTGACCGGCACCCGCGACCATTACCAAGCGCGCATCGTGTCCACGGCGTTCGCCGGCAAGAGCCGCATCGAACAACACCGACTCGTGTACGCGGCCCTCGGCGACGCGATGAAGGGCCCGGTCCACGCCCTCGCGCTGCAGACCTTCACCCCGGAATCCTGGGCCGCCAAGCGTTAGAAGCCCGTCTCGCACCGTCGTCCGGGGTCACTCGGGTTGTCCCGAAGGCATTCGCAAAGCGGTCGTGCCCTCGCGAATGAACCGGCTCCGACGCGCGTTGAACCCACGCAGCAGGAGAGCTGAACGTCAGCGGGAGGGATGTCTCATGAAAGCAAATTCATGTCGAAGCGCACGCTTCGTCGGGAGCGCGAAGAAGCCTTGCGTCGTCAGCGCGGGCACTTTGGCAACGTGTCTTTCCGTCGCTGCGCTGGTTGCGGCCTGCGGGGGCCAGGTTTCCGTACGCAACGAGACGCCGAGCGCGGGCGACGGCGGCCCGGGTTCGACGCCGAGCACGGGAGTTCCGAGCGGGTCGATCGCCACCTTCGGAGAGAATCGCGCAGGGATCGTGGTTTTCCCTCCTCGGCCGACAGCGAACACGGCGCCGCTCGCGAAATTCGACGGCGACTGGGAGACCCTAGATTGCGTGTCACTGGCGTTCGATCGCGCTGGGTTTCTCTATAACCTCTGTTATCAATTCGACGCCATGGGACCCCCCACGCGGGTCCTCGTCTTCGACGCGAGCGAGGGTGCAACGCGAGAGCCGGTGCGAACCCTTACTGGGCCGTCCACGGGGCTCGACGAGCGAGCGACGAACATCGCCGTCGACGCGAACGGGTACGTTTACGTCATTCGGGACAGCCCCGGCAGCGACGGCTCGATCCTCGTTTTCGCACCAGGCGCCGACGGCGACGAAGCTCCCGTCCGCACCATTCGCGGTTCCACGACGGGTCTCGATTTCGCCTCGACGCTGGCACTCGACGCGTCGCGGAACCTCTACGTCGGCATCGCGGAAGGCGGCCCGATCCTCGTGTTCCCGCCTGACGCCGACGGCGACGTCGCTCCGGTGCGGAGGATCGGCGCCGTTCAAGACATTCAGAGCGTCGGGAGCTTGTTCGTTACCGGCG
>DATBBD010000385.1:0-1989 GCA_036271175.1 Polyangiaceae bacterium
CAGCGGCATGGGCGGCGGCAGCTCGAACGGCATCCGCATCAAGAGCGACGCGAGCCGCGGCGGCCTCGTCTCGAACGTAACGTACGAGGACGTGTGCACGCGAGACCTTGCGAACCCGATCATCCTGAGCCCGCACTACTCGACCGCGACCGGCTCGCTCATCCCCGACTTTCAGGGCATCACGATCCGCGATTTTCACGCGACCGGCGCGGTGCGCCCGACGGTGACGATCGACGGCTACGACGCCGCTCACGCGACGGACCTCACACTGGACAACGTCGCGGTGGACGGCATCGATTCGGGCACCCTGACCGCGTCTTACGCGAACGTGACGCTCGGCCCGGGCGCGGTGAACTTCACGCCGTCCGGTTCCAACGTGACCGTGAATCGACAAACCGCCGGCACGTCGACGCCGAACCCCTGCACGGACAAATGGACGACGTTTTGACGTCGCCGCACGCGCGGGACCGGTGTTCGCACATGAACTTCGAAGACCGGGCCGTTTGGGGTTCGCCTGGGCGCTAGTTCGGGGTCGCCGATGAACGGAATGCGACGACGCTCGCGACGGTGACGGAGAGCGCCGGCACGAGCAAGGCAAAGTGCCGCAGGCGCATCGCCAAGAGCGCACCGACGACGGCGCCGACCACGAACGAAGCGAAAATGGTCCCGAGTAAGAGCACGCGTACCGACGCGACCGCGGCGGCCACCGTTTCGTGCCGTTGTCGTTGCCGGAGCCAGCGCGCGAGCTCGATGCCGAGATCGGTGACGACCCCCGTCAAATGCGTGGTCCGGACGACCGCGCCGGAGAGCCGGGTGACGAGGCCGTTCTGCATTCCCATCGCGGCGCTCAGGATGGCGGCTTCGGCGTCGAGCGCGCGCGCGTGAGTCGCGTGATGTTCGACCGCGACGAGCACGAACGCGAAGAGGGTCGACGCTTCGAGCAAGAGCGCCACGCCGTAGGCGCGCGGCACGTCGATTTGCGCGATCGATTCGAGAAGCACGCTCGATGCGAGGGCGCCCGCGAAGAACCCGACCACGAGGAGCCCCGCGAAGAGGGCGGCCGACGCGTCCCCGCGAGCGAGGTCGTCGCTGAATCGTCCGACGCTGCCGGTCACGTGAGACGTGAACGAGCCGACGAGAACGAACCCGCTCGAGTTCACGAAACCCGCGACGGCCGCGAGGTATCCGGCGAGCTGCGCGTTCTTTCGCGGGCTCCGCGAGGGACCCTCGTGCCGGAACATGCCGCATCATAGGGAGACCCCGTTTTCTTGTCTCCCTCCGCCCCCTTCGCGCTATCACCGCCGCCATGCGCTGGTCCCGCGCCCTCGCCGTGGTTTTTTTTGGGGGTGCCCTGACGCCCGTGTTCGTCGCGGGGGCGCGCGAGACCGGCGCGGCGGACGCCGGAGCGACGCGGCACCGGGGGGCGAGCAACGGAGCACGAGCGGTTTCCGCCGACGGCCCTGCCGCGAAGGGAGCCCCCAAAAAAGAAGACGGCCGCGCTTGCCCTGCGGGGATGAAGCTCGTCGAAGGGGACTACTGCACCGACGTCGAGCAAGAGTGCTTGAAGAGCTGGTACGACAAACCGAACAAGAAGGTCGTGTGCGAGGAGTTCAAGGCGCCGACGAAGTGCGTCGGGCCGAAAGTGCACAAGCGGTTTTGCATCGACGAGTGGGAGTGGCCCGGTGAAAAGGGCGACCGCCCCGAGGTGATGAACAATTTCTACCAGGCCCAGGTGAAGTGCGCGGCGGTCGACAAGCGCATGTGCACCGAGACCGAGTGGACGTTCGCGTGCGAGGGGCCGGAAATGAAACCGTTTCCGTACGGGTACAAGCGCGACCCCGAGAAGTGCGACGGCGATCGCGAGTGGGACAAGCCGGATATGAAGAAGGTCGCGGCGCGCGATCCGGAAGAGCTCGCGCGGCTCTGGCAAGGCGTGAAGAACGGCGGGCAACCGGAGTGCGTGAGCGACTTCGGCATCGCAGATCTACC
>DATBBD010000386.1:0-2291 GCA_036271175.1 Polyangiaceae bacterium
TCCCCGCGGGAGAGACGACGTACCGCGCCGTGAAGGCGTCGCCGGCATCGTTCGACCTGGACGTGCTGCGGCGAGCCGTCGAGTAGGCGGAGCATCCGTGTGGAGGCGAGGTCGCGTTCGAAGCGATCGCGGCGCGCCTCGTCGAGCGAGAGGCGAACCCGTCGACGCGTATCGCCGCGTCGCTGCTCGCCACAAGAGCTCCGCGGCGCGATCTCGCAGCCGTCGCGATTCTTTGTCTGTCCACGAACCGGACCACCTGAATTACGCTTCGGTGACCATGAGGACCACGGAGGATTGGGCTTATCGATCGGCGTCGGACGCGGTCGCCGCGCTCGCCGCGAGAGAGCTCTCCTCGCGGGAAATGGTGGACCTCGCGATCGCGCGTATCGAGGCGCGCGACGGCGCGATCAACGCGGTGGTGGTCCGAGACTTCGATCGCGCGCGCGTCGCGGCGGCCGAGGCGGACGCGGCGCTGGCGGCGGGGGAACGACGGCCGCTGCTCGGGCTGCCCCTCACCGTGAAGGAGTCCATCGACGTCGCAGGCCTCGCGAAGACGTGGGGAAACCCGGCGTTCGCGACCGCTCGCGCGGAGAGCGACGCCCTCGCGATCGCGCGACTGAAGGCGGCCGGGGCGATCGTCCTGGGCAAGACGAACGTCCCGTTCATGCTCGGCGACTGGCAGACCTACAACGAGATCTACGGCACCACGAACAACCCGTACGATCTCGATCGCACGCCGGGAGGTTCGTCGGGAGGCTCGGCGGCGGCGCTCGCAGCCGGCTTCGTGTCGCTCGAACTCGGGTCCGACTTCTTCGGATCGCTGAGGAGCCCGGCACACTGTTGCGGGGTCTTCGCGCACCGGCCGAGCCTCGACGTGATCCCGACGCGCGGCGGCGCGCCGCCCGGTCTACCGGTATTGCCCGGCCGCGGTACGTTCGCGGTGCTCGGTCCGCTGGCTCGAAGCGCGCGCGATCTGAGCTTGGCGCTCGATGTCCTCGCGGGGCCCGACCCATGGACCGATGGCGTCGCCTACCAGCTCTCCTTGCCGCCGTCGCGCCACGAGACGCGGCCTTTCCGTGTCCTGCTCCTCGACGAGCACCCGCTCTTCCCGACGAGCGCCGAGGTGCGCGCAGCGCTCGGGGACCTCGCGCGTGATCTCGGTCGCTCCCGCTGCGTGGTCTCGCGCTCCAGCCCGCTCTTGCCGGATCTCGACGAAATCGTGCGCGTGTTTCTGACCCTTCGAGCGGCAAACGACTTCTCCGTCCGCCCCGCCGAAGAGCTCCGGCGCATCGAGATCGCGCGCGACACTCTTGCCGCGGACGACGACAGCGTCGAGGCGGCGAGCCTGCGCGGTTTCGGTATCGGCTACGGCGAATTCCTGCGAGTGGATCGCGCGCGACAGATCCTTCAGGCGCGCTTCCGCGAGGTCTTCCGGACGTTCGACGTGATCGTCTGCCCTGTCATGCCGACGCCCGCCTTCTTGCACGATCACCGCGACGTCCAGGAGAGGGTGGTCGAAGTGGGCGAGGCGCGCCTGCCGTATCGAATGCAGGGGATCTGGTGCACGATCGCCTCGCTGCTCGGATTGCCGGCAACGGTCGCCCCGATCGCGCGTGCCCCGACCACGAGCCTGCCGATCGGCGCGCAGATCATTGGCCCGTATCTCGAGGACCGCACCACGCTCGCGTTCGCCGAGTTCCTCGAGCGTGAGCGCGGCGGCTTCGTTCCGCCGCCGTGAGCGGCAATCGGCGCGGTCAACTGGCCGTGACCAGCCATCAGATAGCGTTTTGGATTAGTGCGCGCCGCCGTCCAGGGCCGGGTTACATCCTCCGGTGCCGGACTCGGGTGCGTCGGGAATGGCCGCGGGCGATTTGCATCCGAAGTCGAACATGTCGAGGAGCGCGTCGCTGTTCGCGTCGCGGGCGGTGAGTGCGGGCACGTCGAACAAGAGCTCGATGAGGCGCGTGATGCTCGTGTGTTCGTGCCGCACGTGCGAGACGTAGTGACGGCGAGCCCACGGCGAAATCATGACCAGCGGGACGCGAATGCCGAGCTCGAAAAAATCCGAATCTTGGGGCCGCGCGATGCAAGCGTCCGTCGGAGGCGGCACATGATCGAAGAAGCCGCCGCCTTCGTCGAACGTGAAGATGAGCGCGGTGTTCTTCCAGAGCGGGCTCTTCACGGTGGCGTCGTAGATGCCCTTCGACCACTTTTCGCCGACCTGTAGATCGGCGGGGGGATGGTCGTCTTCGGCGTTCACTTCACCGTCCACGAACGCGACGCTCGGCAAG
>DATBBD010000387.1:0-4890 GCA_036271175.1 Polyangiaceae bacterium
TCTGGCGAGCGTGCCGATCACGATCGGCGCGCCGAGACGGAGCGCGAGAACCTGCGGGCCGATGGGGAAGGGGACGACGTCGCCCATGAACTCGGCGGGAGCGCTCGGCACGCGTCCGCCGAGATCCGGCAAAAATCCAACCGGCGTGCCGCTTCGAAGCGCGCGCACGATGCGAAATGCCGCGCCCGGCGCTCCGCGGTGAATCACCTGAAGGCCCCGCGCGTGTCGGTGCGCGTCGACGAGAGGGTCGAGACGCGGATCGTAACTCTCGCGAACGACGATCGCCGCGGTTCGTCCGAGCTCGGCGATGCGCGCGGCGACGAACTCGAACGGCCCAGCGTGCGCGCTGACGAACACCACGCCGGTGCCGCGAGCGCGCGCGCGCGCGAAGGTGGCACACGCAGGCTCCGGCAACGCGACGACATTCGACGCGCGCACCGTCGGGCGGCGCAACAGGAGCGACAGCGCGGCATTTTCACCGGCGCGAACGAAGCTCGCGCGAGCGACGCGCCCCGCCTCGAGCGGCGAGAAACAACGTGCTGCGTTGCTCTCGGCGACGCGCCGATGCCGAGGGACGAGCGCGACGAGCCATCCGACGCATCGGCCGAGGAGCAGCAAGAGCGGCGCTGGAGTTCGATCTGCGAGCGCGAGCGCGCCACGCGAAACCAAGACGATGACGGAATTTTTTACGGTCTGCGCGCGCGTCCACGTGCCCCCTTCGCGAACGTCGTGGGCCGCACGGGGTGCTCCGCCGTCGTGATGACGGGCAGCGACCGCTGTGCGGGGCGCTGGGGACGCGCCGAGCGCGGCCGTCATTGCAAAATCGGTGACGTGCCCCCGCCGATCGCGGAGCCGCCCACGCGGGTCGGTAGCAACGTGCCGAACGAGAGTGACCCTACCCACGTCCCGGTGAACCCATCCGGGGCCGCGCCGTCATCGACGCGTGCCGCACCCGATGCGGCGACGACGAGCGGAGTCGTCGTCCCGGTGGAAGCGACCGCACGCCCCCACATGGCCGTCAGCGCGGCTTGGCAGCGCGCCAAAATACAGGACGAATCGCATTCGAAATACGCCGCGTCGGTAGCCGAGGAACCAACCAACGTCGTTACCGTGGTGCCGCACGTCAACGCGGCGAGGGCGCTCGGCACCGAGGTCGCACCCGGCGAAGCTTTGGCCGCGGACGACGCCGCCAGTGCAGTGGCGAGGGATGACGGCGCGAGCGACAGGACGCCTCCGAAGAGCACTTGATCGCCGCTTTGAGGCGACCAAGAAACGCTCAGCGAGGCCGGCGCGGAGACGGCGGCCGGTGGCAGGCCGCCGACCGAGGACACGTCGATCACGGCGCTTCCCAGGACCGCTCCAGTCGACGAGAGCGTGCCCGTGACGAGGCCCTTCGACAATGTCGGTAGCGCGTCGGTGATCCAATCGCTCACCGTGCCGCGAACGCCGTTCTGGCCGAGCTTCTGATCGAGCGCCGCGTCGAGCACCGAATCCCACCGGTTGGTCTGTCGCGCCTGAATGAAGAGGTCTTGCGAGACGGCGGGCGTTGCGTCCTGCATGGCGTCGAGCAGCGCGGAAGCATCGCTGGCGGCGCCGTCGACGAACGAATTGGCGATATTCGTCCCGAGCGACTGCCACGCGTTCGCGACGTCTGCCGTCCTGTCGAGCCCGAGATTCACGTCGACCTTCACGCTGCCCATCTGCAGGGGGCGGTCGACGACGGTCACTTGGACGGTGTTTGCTTGTCCGGCGACGACGCCGGCGAGCTCCGTGCAGCCCCCCGCGAAATGGCCCGCGCGCAGCGTGACGGTCAGCGCGGTTCCGACGGGCACGCCTTTGACGATGGGCGCGTTGTTCGCGTCGGCCTGGGCCGCGAGAGGCCCATCGGGCGGAGGCACGCCGAGCAAGCTGTCGCACGACGGGCCGCCGGTTCGCACGGTGGCGACCCACGTCGACACGGCGCGGTTACCGGCGTATTGGGGCTCGACTTGGAGTGAGGCGAAACCGTCTCCCGCCGACGCGGACAGATCCGCGCTGACCGCTCCAATCGACGCGCGCACGGTGAACGTCGCTGCCGAAGACGGCGCGGTGAGCTCGACGCTCGCCGTCCCGTCGTCCGCCGTTCGCACCGCGCTCCGATCGAGGTAGGCGTCGCGCGCATCGCCGACGAGCGCGAAACGGACGACGTATTCGCCGGCGGGGGTGACCTGGACCGCGACGGAGTTCGACTTGCCGGGCACGGTGCTGAGGTCCGGTTCGGTGAACGCGATGGACAGGCTCGGCGCGCCGGCATCGATGCTGGTGCCCGCAGCCGTGGGCCGTTCGCTCGACGCCGCCGCGTGGTCCGACGAGGAGCCACACGCCGCGACGGGAAGTGAAAGGAGTAGGAACCCGAGTAGTCGAGGCCCGAAAGACATGACCGAAGAAAGCTCTACACCCCAGCCTATTACGATTCCCGAGCCCCGCAAGGTTCCGCGCGGGGTTATTCAGGGCGAGTCAAGGTGAGTCGGAGCAAGCCGTGCCCGGAAAGGCTCGTTCTGGAAGGGACCTTTAGGCCGATCGAGAGTCGGGCTACGGTTTCGGTCCTCATGGAGTCGCTCGTGCCGACCGACAACCGTATCCTCGTCGTCGACGACGAGCCTGCTCTTCGCGAAATGCTCGAGATCCTGTTTCGTCGAGAGGGCTACGAGGTGACCTCTGCAGCGGGCGCGAAGCTCGCCTTCGAAGCGATCGCGCAATCGCCGCGGCCGTTTCCGGTGGTGCTCACCGATCTGGCGATGCCCGATGGCACGGGTCTCGAAGTGCTCGCCGCGGCGAAGGCGCGCGCGCCGGCGACGGAGGTGATCCTCATTACGGCGCACTCGTCGCTCGAGAACGCGATTCGAGCGATGCGTTCCGGCGCATACGACTTCGTGACGAAGCCGTTCGACTCGGCGGAGATCGCCGCGCTGGTCGCCAAGGCGCTCGAGAAGCGCTCGCTCGTCGAAGAAAATGCGCGGCTCCGCGCGCACTTCAGCGGCCGTGAAGAGGCGGAGCTCGTCGGTCGAAGCCAATCCATGCGCGCCGTGCTCGAGCTGGTCGGCAGGATCGCTTCGACGCGCACGACGGTGCTCATCACCGGCGAGAGCGGGACCGGGAAGGAACGCATCGCGCGCACCATTCACGAGCGATCGGACCGCGCGAACGGGCCGTTTCTCGTCGTCAACTGCGGCGCGCTCCCGGAAGCACTCATGGAGAGCGAGCTGTTCGGGCACGAGAAGGGCGCGTTCACCGGCGCCACGTCGCGCCACGAAGGGATGTTTCGCGCTGCGGACGGCGGCACGCTTTTACTCGACGAAATCGGCGAGCTCTCGACGGGGTTGCAGGTGAAGCTGCTCCGCGTTTTGCAAGAGAAGCGGGTGCGAGCGGTCGGTGCATCTCAAGAGAAGGCGGTCGACGTGCGCGTGCTCGCGGCGACGAATCGCAACGTGGAAAGCGACGTCGCTTCGGGGCGCTTTCGGCAAGACTTGTACTATCGGCTCAACGTGATCCGCGTCGAGCTCCCGCCGCTCCGGTCTCGACGCGAAGACATTTCGATTTTGACCGAGCGCTTCTTGCGCCGGTTCGCCCGCGAGATGGGAAAAGATGTCGCCGGGCTCGCGCCCGACGCCATTCGCGCGCTCGAGTCGTACGGCTTTCCGGGAAACGTTCGCGAGCTCGAAAACGTGATCGAGCGCGCGGTGGCGCTCGCCGGATCACGCGTGGTCGGCTTGGGCGATCTCCCGCGCGAGCTCAGCGGAACGGCTGCGCTCACGACGCCGACCTTGCTCACGTTGCCGCCGGAGGGGTGTCGTCTCGACGACGTGCTCGGCGAGCTCGAGCGGCGCCTGCTCGTCGACGCGCTCGAACGTTCGGGCGGCCTTCGCCGCGGCGCGGCCGAGCTCCTCGGGATCACGCTGCGTTCGCTTCGCTATCGGCTCGCCAAGCACGGCCTCGACGTGGGCGGCGCTCCGGGCGACGCGGACGACGGCGACGAATCGGGCAACTGACGAGCGGCGCCCTTCCGAAATCGCGGACGACTCGCGCGAGATTTCTCGCGCCGCTCGCGCGATGCTAAGCTCGTCAGCATGTCGTCGAGCGACGCGCCATGATCAAGCGGTTTTCCTGCCTCGCCGAGCGAAACCAGGGGTTCACTCGCACGCTCGCCGCTCGCGCGCTCCGGCGCGCGGACACGAGCGAGCAGGGCTTCACGCTCGTCGAGCTGATGACGGTCGTGGTCATTGTGGGTGTGTTGGCCACCTTGGGCATCGCGGCCCTTCGCGAGCACGTGTTCGGGTCCAAGTCGACCGAAGCACTCGCGATGATGCAGAGCATTCGCGTCGCCGAAGAGCGTTGGAAGGCCGAGAACATGACGTATTTGAACGTCTCTACGGCGAACGCCTGGTACCCGGCCGATCCACGCACGGACTCCAAGCGCATCCAGCGCAATTTCTTCACGACCGCGGGCGGGCACGTCGACGATGCGAGTTGGAAGGCGTTGAATCCCGTCGCTCCCGGACCCGTCGAGTTCGGTTATCTCGTGAACGCCGGCTTCCCCAGCCAGCCCATGACGACTCCCGCCATCACTCCGACAGGATGGACCGGCTGGATACAGCCGACCGAAAATTGGTACGTCATCCAGGCAGTAGCCGACGTCGACCACGACGGGATCCCGGCCTACTTCCTCGCGTCGAGCGTCAAGGGCGACATCTATCGGCAAAACGAAGGCGAGTAGCCGCCCGCGCGGGTGAGCCGCGCGTCGATTCCACGCTGCGCCCTCGCCGGTCACGGTGACGTGAGCGCGACTTACGGGTGTGTGTATGTGTCGGTCGTCGATATCCGACCCCCTCGGTTGTCGGATGCGCCGCTGCC
>DATBBD010000388.1:0-3177 GCA_036271175.1 Polyangiaceae bacterium
TCGCCATGACAGCGATAAGAGTGAAAAGGATCCGACTCACCTCACGGATACGCATGCGGTCCAAGTTCTCCGGTTCGTTGAAAGCGTCGTCGGCCGCGCGCGCCTCTCGCCGACATAATTCCTATGCTCTTTTGCGCGACCGGCTGCAACGACGACTTTTCAGTCGTGCTCGGTCATTCCGCCTCGGATGAAACGAGAACGGCCGGCGACTGAGACATGAACAGGATCGCATCGGAGGACGCGCGAGCAACCTTCGCGATCGCGCGTCCTCTGTAACAATGCTCCACGCAAACTCGGTTGGCAGCGACGCGTGTCGCAGCGGAGACGGTTCGCGTCCGCGCGGCGCCGACCTTCGGGCACCCGCTGTGGCGCGAACCCGAAGGAGGGTGACGGCGGCGAGCCTCTCTTCTCCTAGAAGAGGTAGAAGGCCGAGAACTGGAGGCGGCCGTTCTTGCCTTCCTTGCCGTCGGCGTAAGTCTGCTTGAAGAAAGCGTATTCCGCGCCGAGGCGAACCGCGGGGACCGCGTCCCAGAAGAGGTTCACGTCGGCCCACTCCGACTTCACGAATACCTTCGATTGCGATGAGGTCGGCGTGTAGTCCTTCGCGTTGTCCGACTTCATGTGCGAGTAGTTCGCCGATACCCAGAGCTTGCCGGACGGCGGCAAGTAATACTGGATGCCAACGATGTAACTCTGCCAGTCGATCGTGTGCAGGTTCCCGTTGCCGTCGAATTGGGCGAGACCGGCGTCGAGGTCGGACGTGTAGGTGGGCGCGGGGCTCGCGTTCGTCGGGTTCGGGAGACTCGGGAACGCCACGCCGCCCGTGAGACCCGTATAAAGGTCGGAAATGCCGGTCCCCGTCACGTAGGAACCGGTCAACGTGATCGCGTTCGCCTTGCTCTCGGTCGTCGCCGGAATGACGGGGACGAGCGCATCCACCGAGATACCGGTCCCGTTCTTCTGGATTTCCTTGCCGGTGCCCGACCCGGTGAACGGCGGGACCCCGAAATGTCGAAGCACGCCCGATACGCCGACCGACAACGAGTCGACGGCACTTCCGGTACCCCCGGCGGTGTGCATGCCCTTCCACTTGTTCACGAAGAGTCGGAGACCCGCTTGGCCGTCTGGCGTTGCCGCATCGCGTTGCGGCGGGCGCGCGGCCGCTGCGGCGATCTCGAAGTCGACCGCGTCGGTCTTGAAACGGTGCGAGAGCCGGACCTGGGCGGCGCGCGAGTACACTTGCCCAGGGACGCCCTGGATCTCGACCGTGTTCGGATGGAAGGACGACTGCCAGCCAAAGAGCTGCCAGTACTGACCGATCAGGACGTCGACGTACGGATCTTCGATCTTCATCGCGAAGTGACGGATCCGGAACGTCGGGTTGTTGAAGAAACCCGCTTCCGTGATGGGCGACGGCTGATTGCCGAGGAAGTCCATTTCGAGCACGCCGCTCGTTTTGACTTCGCCGATCGTCGGGGCCGTGAGCTTGAAGCCGAGGCGCGAGTTACGAACGCCGAACGTCGTCCGAGCGTGCTCGGCGGCATACGTGCCGTTGCGCGCGATGTTCCCGTTGCCCGCCAAGTCGTTGAAGCTTTGCGTGCTGTCTCGAATCGAATCGAACTCGACGAAACCGTAGAGAACCGGGCTCCACTTGCCTTTGACGGCGACCAGATCGTCGAGCGGCGCTTCCGCCACCTTCGCGTCGCCAGGAGCCGCGACGAGGGGCGGCGCCACCGGCTCCGGAGTGAGCGGAGGCGGCGGGGGTAGCGGTGCGAGTTCAGGGGTCGTTGCCGCGGGCGGCGCGGCGGGCTCGGGCGCGGGAGCCGGCGCGACGGGCGCAGCGGCTGCGGCAGGTGCGACGGGGGCGGGCGCGGCCGCCGGAGCAACAGGTGCCGGGGCGACCTGTTGGGCCCCGGCGGGAGTCGTCACGGTGCTCATCGCGAGTGCGACGGTGGCCGCCGACGAAAGCGACAAAAGCCTGAAATTGAGGCGTTTCTGGTGCGTCATGGGCGCGCACGCTAGGGCCCGCGCCGTGACGGCGGCATGCCGAGTTTGTTACGGTTTCGAAAACTGGCAGTCACATTCCGGGGGCAACGCAGATTTTGAAAAGGGGCCGCGTATACGCGAGCGTCGGGGTCGGCACGCCTTCTGCTCTTGCTCCTCGCATGACGCGATCCGAGCGACGCAACCCCTCCGGACGCGCTCATCTTCGGACTTGGAATTTTACGACTGCGCTCTGCACTTCCCTCCTCTTCGCAAGCGGCGCGCTCGCAGATCCACCGCCATCGCACGACCAGGACGCAGCACCGACGAGGGCGAGCGCAACGAAACCGTCAACCTTCCCGGCAAGAGTCGACGGCGACGGCGACGCACAACTGGCGGTTTCCTTCTATCCGGCAACGAGCTCGAACGATTCGTCGCCCGTCGCGGTCTGCACCGCCCCCTGCAAGGTCGATGTTCCCGAAGGGAAGTACCGAGTCGTCGTCGAAACAGCCGATCTAGCCGAGCGCGGCACCGCGCACGTCACCGTGCGAGGACCGACGTACCTCGTCGTCGTCGCGCCCAGTAAATCGGAGAGGGAGACCGGACGCGCCTTGACCGTGACTGGATTGGTCGCGCTCGTCGGCGGCGTAGCCCTCACGTTCTATGGAGTCTCCGCGGCACTCTCGGGATCCTGCGGCGAGCCCGAGTGCAATTCGAATTCCGGAGCCGGTGCGGGCGCCTTCGCAGGGGGACTTACGCTGGCTGCGCTCGGCCTCGTACTAACGCCCGTGGGAGGCGTCATCTGGTCGAAGAGCTACTCTCCGAAGATTGTCGAGACAGACAGCGCCCCCGAACCGCCGATCACGGCGCGAGTAGGCCTCGTGCCGATCCGCGGAGGCGTCGGGCTTGGCGGTGGATTCGTATTTTGAGCGATGCGACTGAACCCGTGAAGGCGTCGCCACGCGTCGGCAAAGCGTGACCGCCCGCTGACGTGAGAAATGTTCAACTCGTTCGGAGGCGCCGTCGTCGCCACCGAAGAAGCGATCGATGGACCTGCCGATTCCGAAATGGGCCCAAGGAGAAACGACGGGGAACGTCGTGCTCCGGGTCTGCGCGTTCGCGCCTGCCGCGTACGAGGGCGCGCGATTCGACACTCGACGTATGTCGTCGCGATGGTGCTCCCCATTTCGTTCG